>JAUWGA010000104.1 GCA_030606635.1 Methanosarcinales archaeon | reverse complement strand
CAACGAAGAGACGATGAGCGACATTCAGCGATTACGAGAACTCGCGTAGCGGGACCGTAGGGTAGCTTGGTCCATCCTGCCAGGTCGGGGATCTGGCGACCGGCGTTCAAATCGCCGCGGTCCCATCTCGTGGGGAGTGGTGGGGGTGTCAGATGTTACGAGTCTCACCGATCAGGTCAGGGTTTTTGGGTGCCGCGGTGTATCGTAAGGGCGTTGTGGATGCTTCGTAAGTTCCCTATCCCATGGTCGATTATCGCGATCCTGATTAACTGGCGTTCTTGTAACGGTTATCAAATTGATCGACTCTGTCAATCCGTGTGCAGGGGGGGGTTAATTAAAGCATCCTGCGAGATTCTTAAAGAAGTGATACCTGCCATGAAACAACTGACCCATGCCGCATCTGGGATACTGCTCGCATCGCTTGCGCTGCACTACACATCGCATAGCACACTCTGCGTCCTCTGCTGGGCAGTGACGTGGTCGATCATAAGCGACTTCGACGTCTACGTCCCAACACTTGAGCACCGTGCGATCACGCATACACTCGCGTTCGCGCTCTTTTCAGGCGCGCTCGTGCTCGCGCTTGGGAACTCCCCCTCCACGCCGTTTTACGCGTCACTTGCCTCGCTTGCTGTGATCCTGCACCTGGTGCTCGATTCGCTGACCCCAAACGGTGTGCCGCTCTGGATGCCATTTAGTAGAAAGCGGGTGAGATTCCCGGTAATCGGTGGGAAGATAAGGTCTGGTAACCGGGCTTTTAACCTGATCATCCAGGCAATCGCAATCGGATCGGCGATAATGATTATTAGCCCGTGATTATCCAGTGATCGTCCCCGGGTCATGCCAGAGGTCTTGTTTTGCAGATATCTGACTCAATATCCCTGATCTCAGAGACGAACCGATCCGCAATCTCCTTTCCAATCTCCTTCCATGAGTCCGGATCGATCCCGATTTCAGATAGCCCGACTGCGTTTGCTTCCGCGGGCGTTCCCCTGCCGGTTAAGTTGATGCCGCAGTGGATCTTCTCTGACGAGATTCCCGCTGTTGCGATGCTCACGGTCAGTTTCCCGCCGTCTACGAAGAGATCGTCCCCGCTTCTATCTGCGGTGACGCCGAGGTTTCTCAAGACGTCCTGGACGCAGACGATCAGTATCCGCTGGAGGTAGTATGCGTGCCGCATGTTTGCAGGCGAGTCGAACCGTTCGACGATGAGATGGATCAGGGAGTCCCCTCTTATCGCTTTTCCGCCCTTCTCATCCTCGATGTCTTTCACATGCACCACATCCATCGCGCCACAAAATACGATGACCGAATCGCCGCGCACGTCCAGATGTTCGTAAGCCCACAGCGGATCGATCTGCGAGCCGTCATACATCATCTGGCGGTCTATGACAACGGATTTCATCGAACTCATAGAACTCATAGAACTCATAAGACTCATAAGACTCATAAGACTCATCGGACACATCGGACACATACGACACATATCATCCAGTAAGATTAATATAGCTTGGGTTCATTTTAATAAGAGGAGTGGCGTATATGAGCATACGATAATCCACCATGAGTTTGGTGGAAACGAGATAGGAGGCGCATCATAATGGGATTTGCATCAGAAATGTACGTTAAAATTCGGGATAGCTGGGATGAGTTTAACGAGTGGTGCGGCGGCGGTTCCAGGGGATTGCTCGCTGTGGCTGCGCTGGCACTACTTATCCTTGCCCTGCTGGCGGTAGTATTCGTTCCGGGATTGCTACCAACCGACAACGGCGAGGGTGTTGTTGCAGAGGAAACGCCAACCGTGCAGGTCCCTGAGACAGAACCCACTGCCGCGCCAACCGTTGCGCCCACTGACATACCTCCTGCTACACCGACGCCCACCACAGAACCGGCTCCGCCAGTAGTGACTCCGGCAACTCCGGAGCGCCTACCAGAGCTACACACAGTCATAATCAACCCGTATGCCACTCAGAAATTCGAATTCGATCCGGTCAACTACACGATTGCGCGAAACGACAGCGTCGTATGGCTCAATAAAGATACATATAAACAGGGGACGTATATCCTGACGAGCGATGACGGTCTGTGGCAGCCCGTCGATATCCCGTTTGGATCCGAGTTCACTTACACATTTAACTCAAGTGGAACGTACCATTACGGATGTGAGTATTTCCCTCACATGATAGGAACAATAATAGTCAAATAATACCGCTAAGACTATGGAACTGCAAGATGGTGAAGTGGGGTCAGCCATCCGGACAGAGGGGGCAGACGAAGAGAAAGGGGGACTCAAACTCCCGTCGATGAGTGACACTCCGGTTTTGGCAGAGCAACCGCTGGAGCCAGAGTTGCACGAACTGATGGAAGAGGGGGATTCGGAGACCGGGGAAGGGGGTAACAGGCACGAGATGAAGATCCTTTCTACGATCGGTGAGGATTCAGAAGGGGCAGAATATGGGAAATCCGGCGCGCTCGACGAATTTACAAAACAGTTCCATCACTGGTTACGTCTGTTCGTGATGGTTCCGTTCGTGGTGCTCGGTGATCGCATCAGGGCGCAGGCAGCGCAGTACCGGGACCTACGCATCAAACTGCGGCAAGCCCGCATCCCGGTATCGTATGAGATGTATGTCTCAAGCTCGCTCTTCTACTCCGTAGTTGCAGGGATCATCGGAGCGATTCTCGGACTGGTCATCTCTTTTGTTGTGATCAGGGTCATCGGACTTCCTGACAAGATCACGAAACTGACATTCAGCGAATCAACAGCATGGCTGATCGATTACAAGTGGTTATTCCTCACCCTGTTCATTATAGTCTTCCTAAGCATCGTGCTCGGCGGGATTGTGTACATCCTATTCCTGCTCTACCCGTCATTTAAAGCAAGCGGGCGCAAGGGTGATATCGACCGGAATCTCCCGTATGCGGTCACGTTCATGTATGCGCTCTCCAATGGCGGCATGAACATCGTCGAGATATTCAGGTCGCTTGCAGAATGTAAAGACACGTACGGCGAGGTTGCAAATGAAGTAGACACGATCGTACGGGATATGGAGTATTTCGGGCACGATCTCAGGACGGCTCTTCGGAACACCTCCGAATCGACACCGTCTGCCAAGTTTCAGGACCTGACCCATAACCTGCTCGCGGTCATCGATAGTGGTGGCGACATCCCCAAATACTTCAAGGATAAGTCTGACCAGTATCTGAAGGAGGCGATCATAGACCAGAAGGGTTATCTCGAGACGCTTGGACTTATAGCGGAGTCTTACGTGACCGCTTTCGTGGCAGGTCCTCTCTTCGTCATCATCATGGGCGTGATGATGGTGCTGATGGGATCCGGGAACGATATGATGCTCTATGCGATCATCTATGCGGTGATCCCGGTGGGGTCGGTCATGTTCGTGGTCATGATCGATATGCTCTCGCCGTCGGCAAGCGGCAATCCGGCACTCTTAAACACGCGGGCGAAACTCGATCACGAGGTCGTGATGCCGCCTGAACTGGTACACCTGAAGACCGATAAGAACGCTTCCGCGGATCCTGATACCGAACAGCTGCTCGTGTTAAAGAAGATGTGGGCGCGATTTATAAAGTCCAAACAGACGCTCGCAGTAAGGCAGACGCTTAAGGATCCGCTAAAGTTTGTGAAGCTGCAGCCAGCCAACGTACTGCTTGTAAGCGCGCCTGCCGCACTGATAGTAGTCGCAGTCGCGTATTTGACGCATCGGCACGAACTACTGAGTTTTAACCTCACAGTCAACTTCCTGGATGATTATCTCGTGTACGCTGCGTACATAGCACTCGTTCCGCTTGCATTCTTCCACGAGAAGAAGATGGCGCGTGAGAGAAAACTCCAGAAGCAGGTCCCGGACTTCTTAGGGCGGATGGCGAGCACGAACGAGACCGGAATGACGATAAGGGACTCGATCAAACTGATGGCGAAATCCGACACCGGCGCGATCAGTAGGCAGATCAAACTGGTCTGGAAGGATATCGACTGGGGGCTGGATGTCAATGATGCGCTGACCCGGTTTGCGAACCGCATCAGGACGCACGTAGTCGCAAGGTCGATCACGCTGATCACCAGAGCGAACGAATCCAGTGGTGATGTCGGCGAGGTGCTCAGTGTTGCTGCGCGGGACGCGGAGACCGAGCAGACACTTAGAAAGGAACGTGCGATGAACATGATGATATATATTGTAATCATATATATCTCATTCGTTGTTTTTGTCGGGGTCATCTATGTGATCACGGATTCATTCCTCACCCAGATGGCGATAGCAGGCGAAGAGATGGAGGCTTCCGGTGCGGCAGGCGGCGGCGGCGGCTTTCTTGGTGCTTTCGACCTTGATTCATACAAGCGGATGTTCTTCCATGCATCACTGATCCAGGGTTTCTGCTCCGGACTGATAGCAGGTGTGATGGGCGAGGGCAGCGTGATGTCAGGGCTCAAACACTCCATGATCATGATGACGGTCGCGCTTCTGATCTTCAAGCTAGCGGTGGGCGGTGTGTGACCCTTTCCAGCCAACAAAATCGCCGGGGATCGAGGAAGAGGTCTGCGCACAACTTGACCTGAACGTGCCCCACCACATAGTCTCGGTCGTGAAGCAGTTCGCTTAAGTTAGCACCATTTCAGGTCAAGGCAAAGTTCCAGTTTCACTACACCACAAAATTCTAAAAAATAAAAACAACATCCCCGAATCTCTCCGGGGATCGCCTCACGAAACTGTCTTTAATTAAAACCGTACTCGATCGAAAGATCTCCCTGCTCGCTTGGAGGCACCGGTCTGGAGACGAGAACATATTCCGCCTTGTCTGACAGGTACTCCATGATCGACCTTGACCGGTCCGGATCGAAGGTGTTCATATTGTCATCGATCACGAAGAACGGGAATGCAGGGATGTAATTCTCCTTCGCAGATATCTGGAAGACAAGACCGAGCGTCAACTGTTCCGCTTTACTGAGACTTGAGAGCGACTGCGTCTTTCCGCTCGCATGTTCCACTTTTACGTCGAGTGAGGTCAGTCTGTCCCGCGTGGTCTCCTTTATGATCTCGATGTCGCGGAAGGTTTTGAATCCCATATCCTTGTAGATGTCATTGATGTTTTTATTGAAGAGATCCACTGCTCCGAATACCTCGTGCTCCCATCCATCCTTCAGTTCCTCGATCTTCAGCCGCAGATCATCGAGTCCCAACCGCTTCTTATTTGCGTAGTCCTCAAGCGACTCTCCGATTGTGTAGTCGGGGATCTCACGAGTGAGCCGGTCCATCTCATTCTGGTTGTTCCGGATCTCGTTTTCATAACCTCCGATCTTCTCCCGCACTTTGTTGAGCTGATCCCTGCTCTCGGTGCGCACCGTCTTTGCAGCATCAGCATAGTGCTGTTCGAGAATCCCGAGTTCGTGTGCCTTCTCCGCTATCTCCTCGTCAACGCCATCACGCAGGTTTTTCCGGTCATCCAGTTCCTTGAGAAGGTCGTTGGAATCACGTTTTGCTTTATCGCGTTCCCGCCTCTTCGAATTGATTCCCTCGATCCGGTCCTGAAGTTCCCTGATGTCCCCCTTTATGACTTTCATCTCCTCTTCTTCACCGCGTATCGCCTTCGCAAAGTCTGTAGCACACTCTTTCAGTTCCTTCCGCCTATCATCAAGCGTGTTGCGAACTGCACCGCCGCGGCATACCGGGCATTCACCGGGTTCTCCGAGCAATGTGCTTGCTTTGTGGAGGAGTGGTTCATCTTTCACGCTCTCTGGCAGTGGCGCTCGTTCGGAATCGCTGAATACCTTGTACGCTTTATCAACCACACCCTGAAGGTCATCGAGCATGTCCTTCACGATCTTTAAGTCTTTTCTCTTCCGTTCATGCTTGTGGAGCCTTTCAGTGAACTCTCCGACACTTTCGGATTCGGATTTCTGTTCAAAATCGGTGATATCATCATCAAGTCGCTCATACAGCGCACGAGCCTTCTCATATTGATCCTGATACCGCTTAACCTCCCCTTCCCGGCTTCTGAGCCGTTCCTCAAGGTCAAGAATCTCCTGCTTCTTGGCAGCGATGTCTTCACCAACTTTTGTGAGATCCCTAGTCCCTGTCTCTTTCTCGATCGCCCCTTCCAGTTTCTGCACCTCTCCTTGCAGTTTCTGGATCTCACCCCGCATCGTCCCG
>JAUWGA010000054.1 GCA_030606635.1 Methanosarcinales archaeon | reverse complement strand
ATTCATCGATACCAACCTTTGTGTGTATGTGTTTTAAACTTTGCGAACCACTGCCACCTGAATCACGCGTATCTCCTCCTGAGCAGGTACACAGCAGCAACCACGGTTAGCACCCAGTACCCGCCCGGACCGGCAGTCTCTGCAGTCTCTTCGTCCAGAGTCCCACTTATCCTGCCAGTTTCCGGTTCCGTAGTCCGGTTGTCCTGACCTGCGAAGAACCGCGCTGTTCTCGCGACCATCTTTGCGTACCCGTAATCAACGATCCGGTCGGTATCGGATGCTGCGAGTATCTCTGCGTGCTCATAAGCGCTCGTGGCGAGAATCGGCTCTGCCCCACCCTCTCTTGCAGCGAGGATGGCTGACATCGCATCCCTCTTGCTCTTGTTCACCTTCTCATCGATATCAGCGATGCCTATGAGTTCGACCGCGGTTCCCGCTATCACCATCGCGTGCAGCGAATCGTAGATCGCGCCGGCATAGTATCCTGTGCGTAGTTCCCTTCTGGCGCGGGATAGGTCGTCTGTCGCACCCATGATCCATGATCGGTCTCCTCCAGCCTCGCTGGTCAGCATCTCGGCATAAGCAAGTATCGACGCGGATTGGCTGTAGTAACTGCCTGCACGATCCTTGAGCAGATCCTCCGGAATCTCCGCACCTCCGCCGACGCATGAGAGCGTTGCCCACCACTTTGCGGACCGTGCCCGCTCCATCGCAAACGCCAGCAGGTAGATCGTATCGTCCGCGCTCTCTGCGTGACTTGCCCAGTCCAATCGCTCTTTCGCTATCGTAAGTCTCGATTCTGCCGCACCGACCCCCTCTAAAATCCCGTTATCAGATCTCGCTTCCGAAACGGCAAGTTCGGCGTCTGCTATCTCGTCCTCGACGCAGACTGTAAGATTAGAGAGATACTCGTCCTTATCATCGGAGTCGAGATACAGAGAGTACCAGCCGATGCGCCGAACATTGATCATCGTATTAAAACTCCGGCTCATGGACGCATAGTAATTTCCCATGTCGTAATCGTTCTGTGCATCTTCAATCGCCTGAATCTGGATTATCAGTGCATCCTCAAGCCCTTGATCCACGATTGCATCGGTCTCATTGTACTGCGCTCTCGTCTCGTCCAGCAACGCAAGAGCAAGCGGCTGCATCGCATCTAAGTATTCCCGGGTCTGCACTTCGCCAGTCAGTATTATCCATGGAATCTCGTTACCAGTGTATGCATAAACCGCATCTCTTATGTCATCGATCTCCCTGACCTCGACTCCTTGCGCCGCTCCGAGTTCGATCACGTTTGTGGTGACCAGCTCATCGCTGATCGTGGCAAAGGAATCATTTTGTTCGATAACCTGCACGATCTCCGTGATATTCCCCTGTCCTGGCGGTATCAGGAATGTGTGTGCGCCGTTTCTCACGGATACGTTTAGTTTTGCAGGTATTCCCCCGACCGCACCGATCGATCCGTCCGGGTTGATCATGCCAGTCATAACGACACCGAGGTCAACAGTCCAGTTCTCAAGCGCTGCAACCGTAGCGACGGTCATTGCCGCGCCTGCCGAGGGTCCGCCGATCACTGGCGAGTCTGCGTGTATCACATAGAAGAAGTCGTGAGCTTCGGGATCGGCGCCTGTGATGTCACATGCCACCATCGATGACAGTCTGGCAGAGCCTTGCATATCGACCTGTGCAAACGGCTTGGTGTCGACGAAGACGTGCCCGGTGCCGTCTGTCACCCATACCGTCAGATTCGTGAGCACGCCGATCTCTTCGTTTGAATATACTGCAGGAAGCATGACTGACACCGGCTCAGCTGATGTGTACGGGGCGTATGACAGGAGGATTGGAAGTATCAGAAGTATCAGGATCAGGCGCTTCTTTTCCATCAGGAGTTTATCTATTGCTACCGACATAAATATGGTGGCTTTTTTGGGGGTGGGGTTGCCCCGAATCGGTCAATTATTTATATTCCCACCTTAATATTCATGAGGGGTTACGCCCCACTCCCGATTCTTATATGTGGTTTCATGCCACTATATGAAAGCATCAGACCGCAATACGGACGATCATCCCATGAACATCAAAGACAAATTCACTGAACTGAAAACCCGAAACGAGGGTGCACTCATCGCATACATCTGCGCGGGTGACCCAACACCAGACGACACCGTGGCGATCGTGCATGCACTGGTACGCGGCGGCGCGGACGTGATCGAACTGGGACTTCCGTTCTCAGACCCGATCGCTGACGGTCCGACGATTCAGGCATCGATCGAACGGGCGCTTGATGCTGGCATGAACCCTGACATATTCTTCGATCTCGCTCACTCGCTTGACGTTCCTGTTCCGCTTGTGGTGATGACCTACTACAACATCATATTCAAGCGCGGGCTCGAACGATTCGTACGCGACTGTGTAAAGAGCGGGATATCCGGCATCATCGTTCCTGATCTTCCGGTCGAGGAGTCGGAAGATCTTGCCACGCATTGCAAGGCGCACGGGGTTGACCTCATATTCCTGATCGCGCCGACCACTTACCCGGAACGGATGGAGAGAATCGCGGACAGAGGTTCCGGTTTCATCTATCTCGTTGCGAGAATCGGCGTCACCGGTGCCAGGGATGACGTCGCATCATCGACGCTCTCCTTAATCGATCTCGTGCGCAGCACAACCCGGACAACGACGCCGCTTGCAGTTGGATTTGGCATATCGACGCCGGATCAGGCATCAGCCATCATAAAAGCGGGTGCAGACGGCGCAATCGTCGGTTCTGCGTTCGTGAACATCATCGCAGACTGCGTAAACGTACCCGAACGCATCGAAGAACTTACACGGGAACTGAAATCCGCTGTGATGTGATGTGTGAGATAGGCGATATCACGGCGTTGCCGGTAGATTTACCTCTTCATCCACATATCCAACCGTCTCGATCTCGATCTTGATGCCTTCCGAATCCACAGAGATTGGGGGATTCGGATTCACCACAGTTCCGCCGCCTTTTGAGACAAGTAGCCCCTCGTGTACCAGCTGGTCGGCGGTCTGTATAATCTCTTTATCATCGACCTCCCCAAAGACGTTCTTGAACAGGTCGATGATGTCGAGTATCTGGACGCCGCTTAATCCTTTGGGTTTCATGTATTCGGCATACGCATCGTTGTCTGCAAGCACATTGACGACGAACATAGCCCTGCACCGGTTCTCAAAGAAGAGATCATCTTCGCTTAGTCCCATTATTCCCCCATTTTCTATCAACTATGATTTCCGTTCGAGCAGTTCAGCGAATGCGAGTGTACCGGAGATACTCTTGATTTTTATGTTTACGATCTCGCCTTTGATCGTCTTCGGGACGTAGATGGTATATTTGTCGATCTGGGTAAATCCGTCACCTTTTCGCCCGACTCCAGTGATCTTGACATCGTATTCTCCGCCTTCTTCTATCGGCTCCTTTGCCTGTACCGCACGAACCTTGCGTTTCCTGATCGGTCGGTGCGCGCCACATGCATCGCATTTCAACATCAGCACACGGTCGGTGCGCACCAGTGTGGTGTCAGGACGTCCGCACTCAGAACACATCACAAACTCATCGACATAAGCCTGGATCTGGGACTGGATGGTCTCGGTGGTGAACTTTCCCTGAAAGATCACGCGAGTCCCGTCGAATTTGCCAGCAGTTCCAAGTTCCCTCAGGAGATACTTCAGCAGGTGGGTCGGGTCTCGATTGATGGTATCGGTGATCTCAAGAAAGTTTCTTAAAACGGTGGTTTTCCCTTCTATGATCACGTCTGCTTCCGGAACTGAGAAACGCACATCGGTCGTCAGGTAATCCGGCATATGTTCGAATGCCCGGTCCAGGTTTCCTGCATAATCGGTCATTGAACCAGTTCCTGCCCCTTATCGATCACGATGCGGACCGGCGTTGGCAGTTTATACCCGGCACGCCTCATCGACTCCTTTGCGTGCTGGAACTGCTGTGGTCGCACCGATACCGTAAAGACGCGCTGCCCTGTATGCACCCGTGCGGCAGTCCCGACCAGTTTCCCAAACGCATGTCGCATCCCACTGGAAACACGGTCAGCGCCTGCGCCGGTCGCCTGTTTGTTCTCCCGAAGCACCTGATGCGGGTATACGCGCAGTTTCATGTGGAAATTCGCACGTCCGGCTTCCCTGAGCAGATACCGGTTTGCAGTGATCCTTGCAGCTTCAAGCGCGTTGTGCCTCACCTGACACTGTTCTTTTGCGATTAAAGATATGGAAACTGGAAAATCCTCTGTGAGGTTTCCCATGTCAAAACTTACGATGTGGCTGCCGGGTACCCCGCCCATGTATTCACGGCGTGTGTACGGGCGCTTAAACTTGCGGTACATTTTCGCGGGTTTGGTTACCATTTATATGCTCCTTTTTCTCTATACATAACGGTTTTATGGTTATAAATGTTGGGATTGCCGGACGCGTGATCGCTCTTAAGTAAAACGTACAACCAACCCCCCATCCACTCTATCCACCCTACCTACCAATGATCAGTTTTGCAAGCGTTACAGGAGACCTGCGGGCGCACCACCTGTTAAATTCAGTGTATGTCACGTCCCCCCTGGCGGTTCTCATATATTCCATGAACAACTTCTTGTCTCGCCATATCGCCTTTAAAAACAGGTTTTGATGACCATAAGTGAAATTTGCAAACTTCAGTGCAGATTTCAGATCATAATTAAACTCCTTCTCACACCTTGCCACATATTCCTGCAAGAATCTTTCAGAGAAATCATCGCTCTCGACAGCGCATGCAGCGACGCCTGCTGCTATCTCGCCACTCTTCAGAGCATAATATATCCCCTCACCGAGAAACGGATCGACAAAACCGGCAGCATCGCCCGTTAGCAGCACACGGTCGCCATGTATTCTTCGGTCAAATCCGCCAACAGGGATTCTATAGCTGTTTATTCCATTTATCCTGCCTTCGATATCGATATTCTTCCGGATTGAGACGTCCCTGACAAATCTGCTGAACGATCCCTTCAGGTCACTCACTCGTGGGGCAAATTCGCCGATGCCTATCGAGATATGATCCCGCTTCGGAAATATCCATCCGTAACCCCGGTCTCCGATAAAATAAAATTCAACCAATCTATCGCCGACACACTCATCGACACCTGTTTCTCCAAGTTCGACCTCCGCTTCCAGACACATACCGATATCAGCACCCCAGCGCGTTCGTATGCCCGATCTTCTCGCTACTGTGCTGTTCACCCCGTCAGATCCGATGATCATCCTTGAACGGTACCGGTTTTCGGATGTCACCACCTCAACACAGTCCTCTGTGAAAAGAACGTCTTTCACAGCCTCGCCATCGTGAACCACGGCACCCCGGTCCCCTGCTCTGTTGGCAAGCCAGTGATCAAGATTCGCCCGCCGTGTCATCACAGCGACCCGGGTCTCAAGCATCCCTGCGAAGTTTCGGTAATCCGGGAGAAAGATGCGTGCACCGAATGTCTCGCGCTCGATCAACCCCTTATCGATCCCACCGATGATATCCAGCGCTTTCTGAGTGACTCCGCCGCCGCACGTTTTGTGTCTTGGATATACTGCCTTCTCAAGCATCAGCACATCCAGTCCGCTTCTAGCAGCCCTCTCTGCGGCAATCGAACCTGCCGGACCTCCGCCAGCGATGATCACGTCGTACATATCATCCCGCCGCGGCAAGTTCTTCGAAGTATCTTCCGACCAGATCGGCGTCAGCAATTCGCTCCTGCGATGTTTCGGAACCGGTCGCATCTACCGGAAACGTGGGAGACTCCGTAAACTCCTGAGCCGCTGTTTCCGATACTTCGCGGATCGAAAACTCAGATCCGATGCCGGTGTACATCGTGAGGTCAAGGTTCGTGCCCTCGATGGACGCAACCGATGGCTCGCCATAGATGTCACCGCTGCCACTCGTGCCTGCTCCCTCGATCGTGTCACCACCACCGCCAGTGCCGACATCGCCTCCACCCCCGCCAAACACGGGCAGTTTTACGCCATCGACCGACTCGACCACAGAAAAATTCGCAACCGCAAGCGACACGATGAAGAGTGCAAGCAGGATAATCAAGACAACTCTCGATGTGATCCGTTTCCGGTTCAAAAACGACGAATATGTGATCTCATCCATCTCCGCTGTGACCATCTCCGCCAGATCACCAACCACCACATTCTCAACCCCGCGGTTGTCATAAGCGGTTTTCAAGGGCTCATCCAGTTCGGGATATGCTGCCCCAACAGATGCGCAGACGCCATCGCGCCTTCTGCGTGTAAACATTACAAGCAGGATCGAGATCGGCGCCATAGCCACAACAGCAAGCAGGATCGCACACACCGCGGGTGCCGCAATTTCCATGCCGATCTCTGAGAACGTGATGATATCGACACCTGCCATCTCTGCGCAGATCCGGTGGACGCCGGTGAAGATGATGAGAGCGTACGACGCCATAAAGACAAGAATCACGTCAAGCATCGCATAATATCGCCCCAGTTTCCCAGAGAAACCGCCGAGTTCGGAAAGCATCCCAGTGAATCGGTACATGCTGGATTCTCCCCCCACATCCATATTAACTGCTTCGCTTGCGTGCGGCAAGTTCGATCGCCCGCACAATGCTGCTCGTCGGGTTGATCGTTGCCACAGGGATGCTTAATATCTTCTCCACAGTCGGGCTTACGATCGGTGCGCATACGAGCGCTGATGCGCCGTCACGCTCGGCACGAACCGCTGCTATGATAGCATCCTCCATCGTGGATGCCGCATACTCTCGCACGACCACGCTCTCGCCCTCTATCAAGATCTGCCTCTCTGTGATGCGGTCGAGTACCGGACGCGCCGCAATGACTGCGATGAAATTCTTCTCAGTCCCTTCGAGTTTTCGTATCGTCTTTACGATCTGGCGAAGCGTCTTCACATTCGGCTCGCGGCGCCCTTCGAGTATCTTGTACATCGTGCTTTGCGGAATCGAGGCGCATTCGCTGAATTCGAGGACGGTCATGCCAAGTTCCTCCTTTATCGCTCTCGAAAGCACGCTTTGAAACCGCTCGTCTGATTCGAATACGGAACGGATCACCCCGTCTGCTAACGTCTCTGGCGTCGACGCTTGCGTTATCATACAATGATATAATGTTCCTATGCGTTCATATACCTTCACATGACCGAGTACAAACAGTGCATCATCATCCGGGAGGACCTGAAACTCTCACGCGGGAAACTTGCGGTGCAGGTCGCACATGCTGCGGTATCCGCGGCAGAGCAAGCAGATTCGAGCGCTCGCAGGGCATGGAAGGATGGCGGACAGAAGAAGATCGTGCTGCAGGTGAAAGATCTTTCAGAGATGTATGGGCTGAAGATGGACGCGGAAGCGGCAGGGCTTCCGGCATCGCTGATCACGGACGCAGGTCTAACCGAGATACCGCCCGGCACGGTCACTGCACTTGGCATAGGACCTGGCAAGTCCGATAAACTGGACGCGGTCACAGGGGAGTTGCGGCTGGTGTAGATGTTCGGGTCACCGAACTACGTGCGACGCCCCCACTTCTGCTTCCTCGAGCAAAGAGCGCACACCCGCGAATCGGGAATCAATCATCATCAAAGATAAACAGCTCCTCAATCGTCGTCTCCAGAACCTTTGCGACATCATGCGCCAGCTTGAGCGACGGATTGTACTTTCCCTTTTCGAGAAACACAATCGTCTCCCGTCTCACCCCGACCTTCTTTGCAAGCTCCTCCTGCGTTAGGTTATACCGTGCCCGCAGCTCCTTGATTCTGGTATTCACCGGACGTCGCCCCGTCGGTTGTAATACCACCTGAGTATAACAAACGAAAGCATTCCAACGATGAAAATGTCGGGTGAAACGCTCTTATAGCTGAGATCTAATCTCCCAAACATAGCTATTGATTGAACAAGAGCCATAGTCACAAGGAGAATCCAGAACGCATGGTAACCTGCCTTTTCGTTGACTCTCACAGACCTTTCGTCCTGTATCATATCTTCTTTAGGTGTTGTTGCTGCAATGATGGCTACGATGATCGCAATAACCCCCATAATGATCAGGACGGAACCAATCCCAAAATAGGTGGGACCGGAAAGGAAACTCACCATAAGGGTGCCGGCGAGGATCAAGAGAGCAGCAATACATGAGAAACGCAGGATATCTTTATCTTTTCTGAATTTCATCAGACAACGCCCCCTTTTTGTTGTAATACCACCTGAGTACACTCCACGAAATTATCCCAACAGACATCGCCGCATAGTACATATCCACGAGTTCGATTCCGATCGACCATGTCCGATCCGACCAGAACAGGAGGGTTATCAATATCGAAACCAGCCAGAACGCAACATATCCTGCCTTTTCATTGATTCTCGTGACCCTTTCATCTGGCAGAACTTCTGTTTCCGGTCTTCGCATGGCGTACAATGCCGAACCAAGTATGAGCAGTCCGACCCAGATAAGAGAACAGTGCTTAAAATCATAACTATGAAGACAATTGATTATGCCCCCCAAAACCGTCACGGTTCCTGCCAGTAATCCCCCTATAACTAATGCATCTTTCTTATTTTTGATTTTCATCCCACATCACCCAGTATAGCACAAAATAAAAAAACATGGAGTCACACAAGCGACTCCGCTATTCTCACCAACTCGTCCTGCTCAAACTCACCCGACAGCGAGTAATCGATACCATCTGCGCTCCACTGAAGCGAGTTCCTGCCAAACATCGACGTAAACTCTCCGTCAGTCCCGTTGATGCTCACAATCTCTGGTTCACCCATCGCAGGTTTTAACTGATCCGAACCATCGCTGACGCATTCCCTGAGGTGCAGTATCCCGGACCCATTTGTGTATTTCAGCGATAATATCTCCTGCTCGCTGCCATAGAGATCGCCAAGCAACATCGCGTGGTCGAATTCGTAGCCATCCGGCAGGTACGACGGCACCCTCAGATCGAACGTGAGGTTGGCTCTTGCATCCTCAAGCGTCATCTCCTCGGGCATCATATCCTCAAAAGACGTCTCCACAACCTCAGCTCCAGCAGGCGCCTCGAATACGAACTCGCTATCCGGAATTCCGGTGTTAAACGCAATATCCCTGTATTCCACCTTCGAGATGGGATTGCCGTCCTTGTCGTACATCTCCATCCCGATAAGCATCCAGTTTTCACGATCGACCCATACGCGCATCCCGGTGATGGGCCCCATCTCGACTCCATCCTTTGGCGACACATTGAGCCGATATGTGCTCCGGGAATCGATAGTCTCGATGCCTTCGAGGGATATATCAGTCTCGTCCAGAATGCCCTTGACGACCTGGGTATACTCCATCTCAGATGTTCCATCCCCCATGTCAGGGAGTTCCATCTTCGTTACCCGATTCTTTGCAGGGTCGTACGTCCACATCGTGCTGCCATTTGTGACCATCACCATGCCGGCAACTTCTGCTGGCTCGGTATATTCCATGCGACTCTTATCCGGCGCTTTGTTCATCATCAACGCCCGTTCCGTAGCCACCTCTCCACCATACGACGATGTCATAATCACCGTGGCTGAGAAATCCTCTATCGACTCCTGTTTCGCCTCCATCATGGACGCGATCTCGTCTGCGGACATCTCAGACGCCTGATCGACGCATCCTGTGAGCAGGACGGCTGCAAGGACGATTGCAGCTACTGCGATCTGTTTCGTCTCTTTCTTCATCTGGTTTCACCCTCTGATATTGTTTCTGTTCTCGAAGTTAGCTATTTCTAACTCCATGTTAGATATAGCTAACATTGGGGTATAAAAAAGTTTCGGAACTATGCCTGACGGTCGCGGTTGCATCATCCCGCGTCCATTAACTTGCAATGGTGGCTACATCACAACTTATCAAGTTCCGGATATGGCGCCAGCTATGATGCCAAGCGCAACTACCAGAAGAACGCCTATTAAAATACCCATTATAAGCGTAACGATCCCATAAACAGTCATCTGCCCGTAATGACCGCAAATAGTCCAGAATGGGGTTATTTCATCGTTTGACATCGATCTATGAATTAACCACCCTATTCCGCATGGGATCAACATAAAATTCAGAGAAATTGCCCCAACTATTACATAACCAATATTTGGTTCTTTAACCGTTATTATTTCACCAGTCATGCACGATCACCTCAAGTATCATCTCTCCAGAAGTTTTTCTGGGAAACTGATAAAACTTCCCACCC
>JAUWGA010000105.1 GCA_030606635.1 Methanosarcinales archaeon | reverse complement strand
TGGTAATCGTTGACAGTCTCGGATATTTCACGTACCAGCGGTTGCAACCCTACATGCCCAACACGCGAGGAACCGTCGTCAGGTGCAAGGCTGTGGCGGATCACACGACGCCAGCGATCACATCGATCCTCACGGGATGCCATCCGGACACCCACCGCACATTCACCACTGCTGACGTCTGCACCTCGCCGATCAAATCGATACTCGAGCTTGCAGAGGAGCGCGGCATCAAGTCAGCGGTCGTGATCGAGAGCGAGGGCGCGGAAGCGATGAAGACGAAGATCGATCTTGTTGCAGGCGTGGACGATAGCAGTGACATGCTCGACTACGATGCAAAGATCAAGGAGCGTACGATTGATCTCCTGAAACACGAGCCGGTTCTCATGGCGGTTCATTTCAGGGCGATCGACAGGTATGCGCATGAGGCGCGGAGTTTCGATGAACTTGCTTATGCAGCAGAACGCATCGATAGCCACATAAGCGAGATTTGCAGGCATCTCGAACGGAATACGTGCGTTATCGTCTGCGGCGATCACCCGATTCACGGAACATGTATCGAGGATGATCGGGATGTGGCGCTGATCGTGCTGGACCGGTGAGCAATGTCCCGAGCCGGCAAACTTTGGATATTGTCTACACGAGTGCGAGCCGTGTAGTTAACTATACTATCCGTACAAACTTACATAGAGTAGAGGTGATGCAATGGTAAGCGTTATGAGGATCAAAGAGGTCGAGCACGATGTGGTGCTGCGTAAAGAGGATTTTGAAAGTCTGATTGGGGAGATGGAATCCTTGACAGAGACCATAGAGATCTTGAGCGACAGGGGTCTGATGGAGCAGATAAGAGGAAGTGAAAAAGATATCGGAAAAGGAAATATCTTTGAAATTGAGTCGGAAGAGGATTTGAATAACTTGTTTCTGGAGTGATTTTGTGGTATACGGTCTGAAATACACCGGAACCTTCAAGAAACAGATTGACAGGGTGAAGAAGAAAGATAGGGCATTGATGGAAGAGTTGATGAAGAAAGTTAGGAAACTACAGGAGGTGCCGTATTCGGGAAAGCCCTTGAAACACCGACTCCCTCATTACAGGTCTATCAGAGTGAAAGGGAAATACAGACGTATTTACATGGTGGATGAGACTGAAAATGTAGTGGTGCTGGCTGCCTTTGGGCACAGGGAGGAGATCTATAAACTCACGCTCTTCTCGTATTTTAGGTGAGGGAGGGGAGTAAGTCCTCTTCCCCCAAGCAGAGCATCCGACTGGGTGCAACCGCGACTCAATACACCTCAGACGGCTCAAACACCTTCTCGCCAACCACTTCGCCATCGATTCTTCGGTAGAAGCAGGACCTGTATCCGGTATGACATGCGCCTCCGATCTGCTCGACCCGGAGCAGCAGATCATCGCAGTCGCAGTCGATCAGCACCTCGTGCACCTTCTGGAGGTGTCCTGAACTTTCGCCCTTCTTCCAGAGTTTCTTCCGGCTCCTGCTCCAATAGTGCGCTATATTCGTCTCGAGTGTCAGTCTAAACGCTTCTTCGTTCATGTACGCACACATCAGCACTTCGTTTGTGCTTACGTCCTGGACAACCACATGCACCAAGCCGTCTTTATAGTTGGGTTGAATAGCGCCGCCGTTCATACGCACAATGTGGCAATAACCGTAATTAAAATCTTCGTGCAACCACAGCAACTACAGCAACTACAGCGACCAGAACCACAACGACCAGAACAACCAAGGCAACCACAATGATCATTGGAATCGATGACACCGACTCACGAAGCGACGGCGGCTGCACAACATACATCGCAGCAGTATTAGTGGAGAAACTCCAGAAATACGGTGATCTGGTAGATTACCCGCTGTTGATCCGGTTGAATCCGAACATCAGGTACAAGACGAGGGGGAACGGTGCGGTTGCCATTAATATCGAGATAGACGGGGCAAGCGAAGCAGACGAGGTGAAAGAGGTGGTTCTGGACGAAGTGAGGTCACAGTCGAAGTTGTCTGATGAAAACACAAATCCGGGGGTGGTGTTTCTCGATGATACACCTCCTGACATGAGAAACAAGCTCGGATCATTCTTCAGACGTGCGATGCAGGATATCCTCCGGATAAAGGATGCGAAAGATCTGATAAACAGGTATGGCATCGATTCCTGTGGATTTAAGAACGGACGCGGTCTCATCGGCGCGCTCGCGGCAGCAGGGGTCGCATCAAACGGCATCCCGGACCACACATTCGAGTTGATCGCATACAGAATGCCGGTCCGCATCGGCACGCCGAGAGAGGTCGATGCCGGAAGCATCCGGGACGCGGACCTGCGAACATATCCGCGGACATGGGACACCGTTGACATCGCAAACAAGGCGGTCGTCTGCGTCCCGCATGGACGCGATCCGGTCCTCTTCGGAATCCGCGGGGAAGTGGATGGTGTCATCGACGCTCTCAGCCAGATCAGGTCAGAGCCGGTCGAGCGGGCGGTCTTGTTCAGGACGAATCAGGGAACCGATATGCATCTGATGCGATCGACGATCGACCAGACCCGCGGCGGGCGTTCGTATATCTTACGAGGTGTAGTCTCTTCCGCGCCGCAAACGATTCATGGTGGGCACGTCATCTTCGAAATTGCAGAACCGCAGTCCGGATCAGGGATCGATTGCGCAGCTTTTGAGCCAACAAAGAACTTCCGGGGAATTATCAGGCAACTGGCTGTGGGAGACCGGGTTGTCGTCTGCGGAAGTGTGGATGACAGGACGGTTCATCTCGAGAAGATAAAGATCGAGCATCTGGCTGCCCTGTACGAGACCAAAAATCCGGTCTGTGCCTGCGGAAGACGCATGAAATCGGCTGGCGCCGGGCAGGGTTACCGGTGTAAGCGATGCAGAACAGCTTCTCTTGTGCCTGATCGCGTGCCGATTAAGCGCAGTCTCGAATGCGGCTGGTACGAGGTCCCGCCGTCTGCGAGACGGCACATCGCAAAGCCGCTCGTGCGGTGCACAGGAGGAGCACAGCTGGTGCATCCGGGCAGATGACCGGACCGCAAGTTTAATATTAAATAATGACAACATGATTTAATTACATGACATTCCTTCTCCAGAGCAAACGGGATGCAACGAAATTCCAGATTCTCGTGGAGGTCGCATCGCATCAGCCGAATGTGCGCCAGAGCGAGATTGCAAACACACTCGGGATTACGCCACAGGCGGTCTCTGAATATCTAAAGGAACTGGCGAACCAGGGGTTTGTGTACAGCGACGGGCGTGTCAGGTACAAGGCGACCACGAAAGGGGTCGAATGGATAACCGAACACGCATTCTCACTTCGGCGATATGCGCGATTCGTACTTGAGGAGGTTGTCAGCCAGGTTGCGGTCTGGACTGCGATCGCTGACGAACCCTTGCAGGCAGGTACGCAGGTTCATCTGTATATGCAAGGCGGGCTCCTGTACGCATCCACGAAACATGAAACAGGCGCAACAGGCAAGGTCAGCTCAGATGTGCAAAAAGGAAGGGACGTCGGTGTTACCGATCTAAAAGGAATCATCGAGCTTCCGGATGTCAGGATCGTTATCGGGAAGGTTCCGAGAGTCCACCGCGGGGGCTCTACTGCTGTCAATTACCAGATGCTTAAAAAACTTGTGGAAGCGGATCGTTTCATTGCTGTGATCGGTGTTGAGGCGTTGATCGCCCTGAAAAATATCGGGATCGATGCAGATGTGATGTTCGGCGCAAAGGAGGCGGTTGTCGAAGCAGCATGGCACGGCGTGTCCTCTTTCGTGCTTTCGGTGGATGATGAACTACCTTCGCTTTTAAAGCGGCTGGAAGCGGAGGGGATAGAATACGAACTGCACGATCTGAAGGCGTAGTGCCTTGATAATTCAGTTCTTACGCCGGACCAGCCAGTAGATCCATCTTGGCACCATCATCATCAGGAATTGGTGATCGACTGTGGAAAAGAAGGGTTTTAAGCAACACAAAGCATATTATAAACTATAATCAAAGGGGATTCCATGTCTGATGCGAGAGGTGATGCCACGGGACAAATATCACATGTAAAGCCCTTGTCTGCCGATGAAATACTTGCAGAAGTCGCAGGCATCGTAGCAAGCTACCTTCCTGATGCACGAATCTTTCTTTTCGGGTCAAGAGCGAAAGGAGATGCCAGAGAGACCTCTGATTTTGATATAGCAGTCGATGCAGGATCGAAAATATCGCTTGGTGTGATCGCAAGGATAAAGGACGAGATCGATGAACTGCGCACTCTCAAGAGCATAGACATAATCGATCTGAACCGGGTGAATCCAAAGTTTAAAACAATTGTACGCAAAAGCAGGGTGAAGATCTATGATCGAGGCAACCGTGCAGCTTGAAAATTTCGAGAACGCAACAGAAAGGCTCAAAGCCGCTCTGGAGTACGACCCTCTGGAATTAGACATTGTAATGGATGCCGTCATCCAGAGATTTGAGTTTACTTTTGAGACGGCTTGGAAATCTGTGAAGCTGGCTGCAAAGGCGGTTGGCTCTGACTGCAAATCTCCGAAGGGATGCCTGAAACTGGCATACAGGATGGGATGGATCAAAGACGAGGAAAGATGGTTGGAACTTCTCGAAGCGAGAAACCTGACATCACATACTTACGATCAGGAGACGGCTATGGATGTGTACGAAACGGTAAAAGAGAACTTTCAAGTATTCGGGAGTCTATTAAGAGAGTTGAGAGAAGAGGTCGATTGAGGGTAAAGGTCACCCGAGAGGCTGCGGCATGTATGTGATTGAAACCTTAAGAGCGCACGAAGGTGCGATAAAAGAGAGGTATAGCGTCAGGAGGATAGGCGTTTTTGGCTCTTATGTTAGAGGTGAGCAGAAAGCGACAAGCGATATCGACGTTCTTGTGGAGTTTGAGAAGCCCACCTTCGACACTTGACGAAATGAACGAACGCACAAAAAATTTCCTGCGAGAGAAATTCAAGGAATATTACCTCAAGTACCCGATCCAGCTACCGCCCGGATTCAAGAGCCGGGAATGGGGCTTTGTCATGTTCGATGCGCTCCCGAAGATCGTGATGTACCGGCACAAATCGTTCCTCTCGCGACCGGAAGCGCTTGAATACCTGCGGAGCATGGCTCCTGCGCACGCATTCTTCTCGGTTGCGTATTACGAGCGCCCTGGGGCTGGCACGATGGCGGATAAGCACTGGACAGGCGCAGACCTGATCTTTGACCTGGATGCCGACCATCTCCCGGACGTGCCGAAGTCATACCCTGCGATGCTTGCAAATGTCAAGGACGAGACATTGAAACTCCTTGATTTTCTGACCGATGACTTCGGGTTCTCAGAGGACTTGATCGATGTCGTCTTCTCTGGCGGGCGCGGGTACCATATCCATGTGCGCGATCAGAGGGTGCGCACACTTGGAAGTGCTGAGCGGAGGGAGATTGTGGATTATGTGAGCGGGGCTGGGCTTACAATGAAACCGGAATCCATTTCTTCGTCGATTTCAGAGATTCCAAGAGAGGGGATGGGCGGGTGGGCTCGTAAGATCAATAGGTGGGTTGTTGGGTATTTGCGTGAACTCAAAGACCCTGAAACAGCGGTAAACAAATTGCAGGAACTGGACGGTATCGGTGCAGTGAAAGCGAGGGATCTGGTCGACGGCGGGCTTCTCGATTCTTTGAGCGATGCGAATATCGAACGTATCAGGAAGGGGGAGATTAAATTCCTTACAGGGGTCCAAAGATCGTTCTGGAACAGGATGATACTGAAAGCCATGCAGGAGATCGGAGCAAGCGTTGATGAGCCAGTAACAGGCGACATAAAGCGGTTGATCCGGCTTCCCACGTCCTTACACGGCGGTTCGAGCATGAGGGTCGTTCCACTGACACTACAAACGATCGAGAGGTTCGATCCATTAAACGACGCTGTCGTCTTCTCTGATGTGGAGATCTCGGTTGCGGCGGAAAGTCCGGCATCCTGCGATCTCCGCGGGAATCACTTCGAGATCGGGGAGGGTGTGAACACCGTTCCCGGGTACGCTGGCATCTACCTGATGTGCAGGGGCGCTGTGGAGTACGCGGGAAGGGTGTAAGACTT
>JAUWGA010000124.1 GCA_030606635.1 Methanosarcinales archaeon | reverse complement strand
AGCCCTCCTTCCCTGAAATCGGCAAATGCACAGGTGCCAGTAGCTACCATGTCGCAGATGCTTGCATGCATCGCGTGTACGAGATCGTGAGTACTGGTCTCTTTCAGCACACGGTGCTTCAATCCATCCGGCGGGCGCACCAGACTGGCGATATCTGTTATCTCAGGATCCTTGAGCACGGAATCCCCGATATGCGTGTGCGCATTCACAAAAGCAGGCAGGACGATGCCGTGCGCCAGCGCATCCACACGCCCCGGCTCCTCGCAGATCTCAGCGATCACGCCATCCCTGATGCAGATGTAGCCCTCGACCACATCAAAGTCCTCGCCGCAGAGGATGCTTCCCGAGAGCAGGTATTCATCTATCGGCATATTCACTGATACACTTCCTTGATCCGGTTCTTGATACTGTTCTTAAGTTTCGCCTCTATCTTTTCAAACGCATCGGTAATCTCCGTACCGGAATCCGCATCCGAAGATTCGATGCTTGACAACTGCTCAAGCATCTGGTAGACCAGGAACAGGTATCCTTCCGGTTCGTCTGTGATGGTGATTGAATCGCCGCTTGCATTGACAAGTTTCATTGTAATGTCGCATACCCTGCCATCCGAGTCGTAATTGGTGCCAAATCTAGTATGCTCAAGCCCCTCCGGATGTCTCATGCGCATCGCGGCATGTTCTGCTTTCGCACCATAGAGCGCGACAAGATAGCGGAGGAACGTGATGACCCGCTCAGGAACCTTCAGCCGCTCGTACTCTGCAAGCACAAGCGGATCATTGGCGAAGAGCGGAAACGTTATGGTCTGCCCGATATCCTCGCCGAATGCCAGAGCAAGAGCCGTTACGAGATCATCGTGTGTATCGTAGCCGACATCGCTTAGATGGCACTCGATCAGATCCCTGATGTATCCTCCTTCCGGATCGCTTTTCAGGATCTTTGCGATCGCAGCACTGCCTTTTTTGATATTTTTATCAACATCCGGCGCGAACACATTCACGTCGTCGTCAGGAGTCTTCTTTTTCTTTGCCATGCCTCTCGCCAATCAGATTTGCGCTCTGCCGGTTAAAATGTTATTCGTGGGTGGAGTCCACGATGCAAACGACTATTTTTATGAGTCATCACCAGAATAACTACAACCAGATGGCGAAACACCTGATGATCCTCGGAACCGCATCCCATGTCGGAAAGAGCGTATTAGCCGCCGCATTCTGCCACATATTCTCAAAGACCGCGCCGACCGCGCCTTTTAAAGCGCAGAACATGAGTCTTAACTCGTGGATTACGAAGGACGGCGGCGAGATCGGGATTGCGCAGGCGATACAGGCGTGGGCTGCCGGAATCGATCCTACAGTGGATATGAACCCGGTTCTCTTAAAGCCGAAGGGCGACCGGCTCTCGCAGGTGATCATCCTTGGCAGACCCGCGTATGACCGGGCGGCAGGCGACTATTACGAGTCGATCGAAGAGATTTCAGGGGTCGTCGACGGTGCGCTTGCGCGGCTTGGCGAGATCTACGACCTGATCGTGATCGAGGGCGCGGGAGGCGCGGCTGAGATCAACCTGTACGAGAGGGACATCGTGAACATCGGATGCGCCAGATCGATAAAACCGGAGATCATACTGGTAGGCGACATCGAACGTGGCGGCGTCTTTGCAAGCCTCTACGGGACGATTGAACTGCTGCCGGATGACATCAGAGCCCTTGTCAGGGGATTTATCATCAACAAGTTTCGAGGCGATTACGAGATCCTGAAACCCGGAATCTTGCAGCTCGAGGAGATAACAGGACTGCCAGTCTTCGGGGTCGTGCCTTATGCGGATATCGCGATTCCTTCGGAGGATTCGGTATCCATCGCGGATAAGAAACCCCTGAAGCGTCCTGTCGATATCGCGGTCATACGCCTCCCCCGCATCTCTAATTTCACAGACTTTGAGCCGCTCGAAGCGTTTGCAAATGTCAGGTACCTCCCGCTTTATTCGGATCTCGGGAATCCGGACCTGATCATCATCCCGGGAACGAAGAACACGACCGCCGACCTTGTGGAGATGCGGGAGCACGGAATGGACAAACGGATCATCGATATGGCGAAGATGCGGTCGGTTCCGGTCATCGGGATATGCGGCGGATACCAGATACTCGGGCGGACGATCATCGACCGCGGGTTTGAGGGCAGCGTTGCCGAGATCTCCGGAATGGGGCTTCTCGATGTGGAAACGACATTCGAGCGGTACGAGAAGCAGACCCGGCAGGTCACAAAACAGGTTACAGCAGGCGGTCCGATCATCGGGGGCATCCGCAGCGAAGCGGTCTCTGGTTACGAGATCCACACCGGAGACACCGTATCCTGCCGCCCGGTCTTCGGGGACGACGGATGCATCGACGAGTCAGGGCTCGTCTTCGGCACGTATCTGCACGGCTTGTTCGAGAATGAGAACGTGCGAAGCGCGCTGCTCGGATATCTCTACAGGAAGAAAGGAATCCCGGTGCAGGGCGTTTCTTTTGAGATCGTGGGCAGGGAAGAGGGGATCAGGAAGTTCGCAGAACTTGTTGAGATGTATGTCGATGTGCCTGCGATCAGGGAGCTCATCAGCGGGTAAGCAGGGTAATTGGGTAGTGCCCTGATCCGGAATAGTTAATTAAAATAAAAGAACCTGATCCGGGCGCAAGAGGGTAGAAACGTCGATACGATCTGGCGCGCGCCAGATCCCGAGTTGAGGCATGTAACCATGCACCCACCCTGCGGGATCAGATGTTGCCTGTAACCTTGAATAGGGGTATGGACTCGGCGGGAATTGAACCCGCGGCCTTTACGTTGCGAACGTAACGATCTACCCCTGATCTACGAGCCCATAATCCTCAAATGACAATCACAACAGTCTGCCGATCTCTGCTACCTGCACGCTCTCGACACCTGAGACCTCTGCAAACGCATTCTCGACCGAGTCGGTTCCGCCCTCGACATCACCGACGACAACGGTTACCATCAATGCAACAAGCCCGAATGCGATCGGCTCTTCAGCGATCCCATTGAGATCAATTCCTGCTGGCACCACGGCCGCGAGATTCTCTTTCATTTTTTCGAGGTCAACGTCCACGCCATTTGGCATGATCTTGATTACTGCTACTACTTCACCCATCTTCTCACCTCACGGTCCTGTAAATCCACATTTCGGGCAGGTGTACGGATTGCTCTGCTTCCGGCAGGAATTGCATCTGCCGAGGACCGTTTCACAGGTCGGGCACTGGAACCGGGTGTACCCGGGATCAACCAGATGTGCACCGCACGATGTGCAGTATTTTTCAGTGATTGTCTTTGCCATTGTAATCAGTTTTGCGAGAGCATCATTTAAGCATTGTGATGGATGGGGCGGTCACGTTACGCGCGTCTGGATCGTGGACGGCGCGGACTCGTGCTCATGCAGATGCGCTACCGCAGCTAAAGTTGCGACCCTTCCCTGCGGCGTCCGCTTGACAAACCCGATCTGTATCAGATACGGCTCCACAACGTCCTCTATCGTCCGCACCTCCTCGCCAACAGCGATTGCGATATTCTTGACGCCGACAGGTCCGCAATCGAAATCATCGATGATCATGGCAAGAATTGTCCGGTCAAGCTCATCCAGCCCCTTCTCATCGATCTTGAGCATCGAGAGTGCGGAATCGACGACGTCATGCGTGATCACGCCATCCGCCATCACCTGCGCATAATCACGGACCCGGCGGAGAATCCGGTTCGCAATCCGCGGAGTGCCTCTCGACCGGTTCGCAATCTCCCTTGCGCCGTTCTGCTCGATCTCGATTCCAAACACCCCCGAAGACCTGAGAACGATCTCTGTCAGCGTATCAGGCGGATAGAAGTTCAGCCGGTTGACGACACCGAAACGATCCCTGAGAGGGGAACTGATAAGTCCTGTTCTCGTAGTTGCGCCGATGAGCGTGAATGGTGAGAGGTTCAGGCGGACAGAACGCGCACTTGCGCCCTCGCCGATCATCACATCGATCGCAAAGTCCTCCATCGCCGAATACAGGGTCTCTTCCACGATCTGGTTTAAGCGGTGTATCTCATCGATGAATAAGACATCCTTCGCGCCCAAATTCGTGAGAATTGCCGCGAGATCACCTGGTCGCTCAAGAACCGGTCCTGTCGTCGCCCGAATCGCAACTCCGAGTTCGGAGGCGACGATATGTGCAAGTGTAGTCTTCCCAAGCCCCGGAGGACCTGAGAATAGGATGTGGTCAATAGGTTCATCGCGCTGTTTCGCAGCCGTTATAAAGATCTGCAACTGCTCTTTTAATTCCGTCTGTCCCACGAACTCATCAAACGTATCCGGTCGAATCTGTAGATCGGATAGCCTCTCTTTCTCTGTTTTTTCCGGCGAAAGGATCTTTTCTGGCATGGTGTGTGGCTCCGGGGTCTGCGGCAGAATCCTATCTACCCCGGTTATATCTTGTCTGTTTTAACTTAAATATCAGATTCGTGGCAGTCGCGCAAGGTAAAATCATTAGATGTCGCACAGCATAACCATCATCATGTATCTGCATCCGAATCTTGCGTGGGCGATCACCGGTGCCGGACACCACCTGATAGAGAGCTTTGATGCGTTTAAAAGAGTGAAAGAGGAGAACCCGGAGATCAGGATCACAATCTTTGCATCGCAATCAGCAGAAGAGGTTCTGCGGATGTACGGGCTGTTCGATGAATTAAAGACAATCGCGGGCGGGGATTATCTCGAAGAGGTTTTTTTGGAGAGCGAACAGGGCAGAAGTTCTCCAAAGGTTGGCAGATTTCTCTTGAATAAATATGACGCCCTCTTTGTCACGCCAGCGACCTCAAACACCGTTGCAAAGATCGTGCACGGCATAGCAGACTCGCTGCCAACGAATGCGGTTGCGCAGGCGGTAAAAGGCGATGTTCCGGTCTATATCGTACCGGTGGACATCGAGGGCACGATCCGGTCGAAGATGCCGTATACGATAGACCGCGAGGTATGCGCCAGGCACCACTGCGATATCTGCACCCCTGCGATTGTGTGCCCCAACGGCGCTATCGATTCACAGATCGATCTCTTGAAGTGCGATGGCTGCGGAAAGTGCGCTCCCACCTGTCCGCACGGCGCAATCCGCGGCGGATATGCTGAACTCAAGGTGCGGGATGTTGATATGCGAAACACGGCAGAGCTTGCAGAGCTTGCGGGAATCGAGGTGCTCATGAATCCGGTGGATGTGGTTTCTGTCGTGTCTGGCATGTAAACCGGGATATTGACTCGCGCGGTGCTCTGGTTCCAACGTACACGTCTTCATATATCCGAAGACCGGAAAACTACTTGACACGGTTCTGGATGAATTTATAACGCTGGAAAAAGATTTTTTTCCGATACGGACACCAGAATCGACGATCGC
>JAUWGA010000043.1 GCA_030606635.1 Methanosarcinales archaeon | reverse complement strand
GAGTTCATCGATCTTCCGATGGAGGATGATGAGTTTGAGGCAGGTGATGCATTCGGATCGATGGAATCTGCAAAATGGGTCGGCGGGCTCACCATGCCTGTTACGGGTACGGTCATCGAGGTCAATGAGGATATCGAAGATGAGCTTGAACTGTTTGTAGAAGACCCGTACGGAGATGGCTGGTTAATCCTGGTCGAGCCGTCCAACCTGGATGAGGATCTGGAAGAACTCATCCACGGCGACGAACTCGAGTCATGGTTTGCGGAAGACATTAAATCGAGGTAGCCCGAGTTCTTGGGCGGTCTGGCGTCTTCGCGGTGAAGATGTCAACCACGAATATGTACGCATCAGTCAATCTGCCGCATGATTGCTGAAAATTAACAGAAACATCCACGCAGGGATGCATAAAATACAGCAGATTTTTAAAATCGTGGTCGTAGATGTGATTCTGGTATTTAACCTCGATCGGCACAGTTCTGCAGTTTATTTCCAGAATAATATCCGCCTCATGCTTCTGTTTATCCCTGAAGTATGAGATATTCCGGATCTCTGGCAATCTCCTGAACTATATTTCTATTATATCGATATAAAGTCGGATTTTTGTCGAGTAGAGTCAATAAGTTATCGTACAGTAAACTTTATATACTATGACATCAACAGTAACCTGCCGTTTTCCTAAAACACGAGACGGCAAACACAGGAGAGATGAATCTATGGAAAAGAATAGAACATACTTACTTGCCACTATCCTCGTGATGCTGGCACTACTGTCGCTCTCGCCCTCGATAGCGGCACAAGAAGAGAGTATCGAATCATTGACAGAATCGGTGGACAACCTTGGAACAGCCCTGACCTTTGTCTGGCTCTTGCTCTGCGGCGGGCTGGTTTTCCTGATGCATGCCGGTTTCTCGCTCGTTGAAGCCGGATTCACCCGGGCAAAGAACACGGCAAACATCCTCATGAAGAATCTGATGACGGTCTGCATCGGCGTTCTGATCTACTGGCTTGTCGGCTGGGCGATCATGTACGGCGAGAGTGTCGGAGGAATCTTCGGATTCAGCCAGTTCGCCTTAAGCGGCGCTGACAACTCGACCTGGAACGCATGGTTCTTCCAGATGGTTTTTGCAGCAACAGGCGCAACCATCGTCTCAGGTGCGATGGCGGAGCGGACCAACTTCAAGGCGTATCTGGTATTCACAGGGCTGCTTGTTGCGATCATCTACCCGGTCTACGGACACTGGGTCTGGTCCGGAGCGGATCTTGCACTTCTGACCGGAGACGGAAGCTGGATTGTCCGGATCTGCGGCGCAAGCTTCCATGACTTCGCAGGCAGCGGCGTTGTTCACTCGATCGGCGGATATGCGGCGCTTGCTGGTGTGATCGTCCTTGGGCCACGGATCGGCAAGTTCAAGAACGGAAAGCCCCAGGTTATTCCAGGTCACAACATCACGTTTGGCTTCCTCGGAGTACTGCTGCTCTGGCTTGGGTGGCTCGGTTTCAACGGCGGCTCAACCCTTGACGGCAGCGACGCCTTCATGAACCTTGCTGTTGCAAACACGTTCCTTGCTGCTGCTGCTGGCGCTGTAGCCGCGATGATCCTCACGTGGATGAAGACCGGAAAACCCGACCCCTCGCTTACCGCAAACGGCGTCCTTGCAGGGCTTGTTGCAATCACTGCACCATGCGGCTCGGTTGAGAACTGGGCAGCGATTGTTATCGGACTCATTGCAGGCGCGATCGTCTACGCGGGTGTGATGTTTAATGAGGCAGTCCTAAAGGTCGATGACCCTGTCGGTGCGATTGCGGTGCACGGCTACTGCGGCACATGGGGACTTCTCGCAGTCGGGATATTCTCAGTCGGCATGGGCAACGGAATCCTCGACGGTGCCGTGTATGCGGCAGGTGCACCGGGTTTATTGTACGGCGGCGTGAACCAGTTCATAGTCCAGGTCGTAGGCGCACTCGCAGCTATCATCTGGGCATTTGTGGCAGGCTTGATCGTATTCAAGCTGATCGACATTGTCATAGGGCTACGGGTCTCTGAGAGAGAGGAGCTTGAAGGTCTGGACATCACAGAACATGGAATACGGGCATACCCCGAGTACATAACCGAATGAGGTGAACAAGATGACTGAAATGAGGAAGATAGAGGCAATAATACGTCCAATGAAGCTCGAAGAGGTGAAATCCGCTCTGACTGATGCCGGATTCGTGAGCATGACCGTGATTGAGGTCAGGGGACGCGGACAGCAGAAAGGACTCGTCCAGCAATGGCGTGGACGCGAGTACTGCGTCGATCTGCTCCCGAAGACCAGAATCGAGGTCGTGGTATCCGAGCGGGATGTGGACCAAGTGGTGGAGGTAATCCGGAATACGGCGGCAACCGATAACATAGGAGATGGTAAGATCTTCGTGATACCGGTCGAGCGCACGATACGTCTCCGGACAGGGGAAGAGGACGGTGAGGCTATTTAGCCTCCTCGTCTTCTTTTTTCGGGGGTATTGATAGTGGTTGGGGTGGTGGACAAACAAAAGGAAAGACAGAGATTACAATCTTTAAATGATGCGTTGCTGAATAGGATTATAAAAGTAGATAAGGAGGGTGCAGATGCTTAAGATAAAGGGAGAGAATTTGCAGTACGTCTACCAAAATAACGAGAAAAAGGGAGTGATTATGGATATCCAGACATTTGAAGCAGTGATGGAGATTCTGGAAGATCATGAAGACGCCATGGATTTTGAAGTGCTGAAAACCGAAGAAACGGCGGATTATGAAGACTATCGGAGGCACAGGTTGAAACAGAATGTATGAGATCAGGATCAAGAAGAGCGCAAAGAAAGATCTCGATGCTCTTGATGGTAAGACATATCAGAATCGATCGAAACATTCAGAGACTGAGAAATAACCCCTTTCCGAGGGGTGTGAAAAAGTTGAGAGGAGGGGGGAGCCGATATAGAGTCAGAGAAGGGAAATACCGGATGCTTTATGAGGTTGACCAGAAGAATAAAATAATTATTATATATAGGATTAAGCTGAGGAAGACTGCCTACGATTAAAAATAATATCACCTCAGGGAGTGGATCATGAATTACGAATTTGTAAGGCACAATGAACAACGCAAAGGTGTTCAAAGGGTTTTTGTAGACTTTTATATCTGATTCGCACCGGTATACGCTCTTCTTATACGCGCCTTTGCGCTGTTATGCAACGGACTCAATCGCCCACCACATAATTTTGCCCTGCCATAAACTTTATATACTATAACATCGACAGTAACATACCGTCATCTTATTAGAGGGGCGGTTTACAGGAGACCTGAGAGATGAATCGAAACACTGGGATAGTAACCGCCATCTCGCATCCCTGCGACGATGCCGATTCAAACGGCATCCGCAGGCGATTCGGACGGAACACAACACTTACCGGGAGGTATATATAATGAGACAGATAGCAATGTATGGAAAGGGCGGCATCGGGAAATCGACGACCACCCAGAACCTGACTGCAACACTTGCCGATATGGGCCACAGTATCATGCAGATCGGGTGTGACCCGAAAGCAGACTCAACACGGATGCTCATGGGTGGAGTGAGGCAGCCAACCGTGCTCGACACGCTCCGTGAGGTAGGGGCAGAGAACGTGGAACTCGATGAGATCCTGCACACAGGATTCGGCGGGATTCGATGCGTCGAGGCAGGAGGACCCGAGCCAGGTGTCGGCTGCGCTGGGAGGGGTGTCATCACCGCGATAAAACTGCTTGAGGCACTCGGAGCTTATGACGAAGATCCCGACTTTGTCTTCTACGATGTCCTTGGTGACGTTGTCTGCGGCGGTTTTGCTATGCCGATGCGTGAGGGCTACGCAAAGGAGATCTACATCGTGGCGTCAGGCGAGATGATGGCTCTCTATGCTGCAAACAACATCTGCAAGGGCATTGTCAAGTTCGCAGAGGAGGGTGAGATCAGGCTCGGCGGGATCATCTGCAACAGCCGTCAGGTTGAGAACGAGCGTGCACTGATGGAGGCGTTCGCAGAGCGCATCGGAAGCAAGCTCATACACTTCGTGCCAAGAGACAACATCGTTCAGCAGGCGGAGATTCGGAAGAAGACCGTGATCGAGTACGATCCGACCTGTGCTCAGGCAGATGAGTACCGTGCACTTGCCAGAAACATCCTCGAAAACGACCTGTTCGTGATCCCTGAGCCGATCACGATGGACGAGCTCGAGGGCATGATGACCGAGTTCGGAGTCGTGGACTAAAGCAGGAGGTGTGATGTCATGCAGATGATAAGAGCAATCGTACGACCTGAAAAGGTGGATTCTGTGGTGGATAGCCTTGATGCAAAGGGATTTAGTGCATTCACGAGAATCGACGTCTTTGGCAGGGGCAAGCAGAAGGGCATACGGATCGGTCCGACCGTCTACGACGAACTGGCAAAGGTGATGCTGATGATCGCGGCAAATGATGAGGATATAGATGAGATCGTCGGGATCGTTGAAGAGAGTGCGAAAACAGGGAGTTTCGGCGATGGTAAGATCTTTGTAAACTCAATCGATGAGGCTTGCACCATCCGTACCGGCGAGAGGGGCTTATAGAGATGAAAGAAGTGATCGCCATAATCAGGATGAATAAGATCCAAGCGACGAAGGACGTTTTGGCGGAGGCTGGATACACCTGCCTCACCGCCACCCTCGTGTATGGTCGCGGCAAACAGAAGGGGCTCTACATACACCCGATGGGAAACGTCGAACCTGATGACAAGAAAGCAGCGATCCGGTTTATCCCGAAGAGGATGCTTAACATTGTTGTGGACGACGAATCAGTCCCCAGGGTGGTTGAGCTGATCACGCAGGTAAACCGGACCGGGATGGTCGGCGACGGGAGGCTCTTTGTCTGCCCGATTACTGACGCGGTCCGCATCCGCACAGGAGAACGGGGCGATGATGCGTTATAGCATCAGCAACCGGGATAGGAGGAGATCATGCCACTGACACTACTTGAATGCGACATACCAATACCTGAACGAGAGAAGCACACATACATCAAAAAGTCGGGCGAGACGATCGTTCCGAGATGCAATGTCCAGACGACGCCAGGAGACTTGACCGAACGCGGCTGCACTTATGCAGGATGCATGGGTGTGGTCGGAGGACCGGTCAAGGATGTGATACACCTCATCCATGGACCGATCGGCTGCGCCTTCTACACATGGGGCGGAGGTCGAAGGCAGAACCTATCTGACAACACCGAGTTTCACAGGAAGTACTGCTTCTCAACCTCGATGCAGGAGTCAAACGTCATCTTCGGCGGCGAGAAGAAACTGCACGACGCAATTCTCGAAGCGTATGAACGGTTTCCCGATGTGAATGGCGTGTTTGTCTATGCGACATGCGTGATCGGGCTCATCGGGGATGACATAAACACGGTCTGCAAGACCGCAGCAGAAGAGATCGGAGTTCCAGTGATCCCGTTTAGCTGCGAGGGTTTCAGGGGCGTCAGCCAGTCACTCGGGCACCACATCGCAAACGACGTGATCTTTGAGAAGATCGTAGGCACAAAGGAGCCTGACGAGGTCACCCAGTATGATATCAACATCATCGGAGACTACAACATCCAGGGCGACCTCTGGATCATCGAACCGCTCTTTGAGGCGATGGGACTTCGGATTCTCTGCACGTTCACAGGGAACGCATCGATCGACGATCTTGCGATGGCGCACAGGGCGAAGTTGAATGTCATGCACTGTCAGAGGTCAACCCCGTATATCTGCGAGTTGATGGAGGAGAAATACGGAGTTCCGTACATGCCAGTCTCCCTATTCGGAATCACACAGACCTCAAAGGCGATTCGTGATGTAGCAGCATTCTTTGGTCTTGGAGGTAAGGCGGAGGAGGTTATACAGAGTGAGGTTGCAAAGATACTACCTGAAATAGAGTATTACAAAGAACAACTCCGTGGAAAACGAGTCTTCATCTATCAGGGTGCGCCGCGTGCGTGGCACTGGATCAAGCTGATGGAGGAACTCGGAATGGAGGTAGTAGGCGCTGCAACGACGTTCGGGCACACCGATGACTATGAGAAGATCATCGAACGGATCGGCGATGGAGCCCTTGTGATCGACAACCCAAACTCTGTTGAACTTCGGGAGATCCTCGTCGGATACAAGCCCGACCTATTCATCTCGGGACTCAAGGAGAAGTTCCTTGCATACAAACTCGGGGTGCCGTTCGTCAATGGTCACTCGTACGAGAGAGGACCGTATGCGGTATACAGCGGCTTTCTGAAGTTCGCAAAGGACATACACACGACGATCAACCATCCGGCATGGAAATTAATCGAGGGAAGAGCATGACTCAGGCAACAGCGAAAACAGAGACTAAGACAAAGGCAAAAAAAGAGGTAAAGAGATCGGTCACGATCAATCCAGGCACGATATGCCAGCCGATCGGTGCGATGCAGGCGGTGCTTGGCGTGCACGGCGCAATCTCGCTGGTGCACGGATCACAGGGCTGTGCAGCCTATCCGATGCGGATGTTCAACCGGCACTTCCAGGAGCCGGTCGAGATCGCATTAAGTTCACTTGGCGAGGACGCTGCGGTCTTTGGCGGAGCGGACAATCTCATAAAGGGCGTACACGCGCTTGTGGCAAGGAGACAGCCTGAACTGATCGCAGTTCTCACAACCTGCCTCTCAGAGACGATCGGGGATGACATCAATGGAATCCTCCGAAAGATCGACCTGCCCACAACGCTGGTCCCTATGCACACGCCAAGCTACATCGGTTCCCATGTCACAGGATACGACAACGCAGTGAAAGCACTGGTGACACATCTTGCAGAGCAGACCGGACCCAACAGCAAGATCAACATCGTTGTTGGACTCTTGAACCCGGGAGATATCAGGGAACTCAAGAGCATGCTTGCTGCGATGCGAGTAAAAGCGATCATCTTAACCGACATCTCAGAGACGCTTGATGCTCCGCTGATACTGCCGAGACCACGGTTTCCAAACGGCGGGACAACGCTTGCCGAGGTTGCTGACACAGCAAACTCGATTGGATCGATCGCCCTCTGCAAACATGCAGGCGGAGCGGCTGCAAAGTACCTTGCAAGCAAACACAAGGTACCGATGATCTCGGGTTCATGCCCGATTGGCGTTGCCAACACCGACGCGTTCCTCGAAAATGTGAGCCACCTCATGGGAAGACCGATTTCGGATGAACTGCGAAAGGAGAGAGGGCGACTCATCGATGCAATGATCGATGTGCAGTTCAAGATCGCACAGAAGAAGGTCGCGATCCATGCAGACCCTGATGTCGCATCAGGTATGGCACGATTTCTGCATGAACTCGGGATGACGCCTGCGATCATTGCGACCGGAACCGAGAGCAAGGAGTTTGTTGCGGATGTGCAGGCGGTTGCAAGCCAGACCGGGCATGAGATCAAGATTATCTCGGGATGCGACCTCTATGAGCTGCATGAGGCAGTGAAGGCGGTTGGCGTCGATCTGGTGATGGGGAACTCGCAAGCGACATATATCGGAGACGACGAGAAGACCGCTTTCGCGAGGATCGGGTTTCCAGTCTATGATCGGGTTGGTTATCAGAGAAGAGCGATCATCGGGTATGGTGGCGGGATCAATCTGGTGGATCGGATCACGAACGCGATTCTGGATCATGCGGATTCGGCGTGAGCGCAATAGCACTGTTCGGGATGGAGGTGCTCATCCCGACGGTGCTTTGTGGTGAAGGGTTCGTATTTATATAAGATATCTGCCAGGGTAGTCTCGTAAGGCTTTTGTAGGATGTGTTCTCTATTGGTGTGTATGGGGTGCAAGGGACTCCGCCACGATCGACCTACGGTTTCACTTCCGACGGACTGTATGGTCTTCTCGCCAAAGTATCGCTGGAAGATTCTGGCAGGTGTTGTCGCACTTGCGCTGGATGGCATGAGAGATGCATACAAAATCAGGAGAAGCCGAATACGAAAACGCTATGTTCCGGCATTGGACTTAAGTCCGGGGTTTAGTGACTTTGGGTTTTCATTTCATAAAGCACGGGGTGCAATCAAATGAAGGAATCTATGGGGTCGCATATAGAAGGATTTATAAAGAATAAAGTTTATTCTAATTATACTATGAAGTATTGGAATACATTGTATAAAGAAAAGGGAATAGTACAAAAAGAACCTTCAAAAAAAGTATTGGAAGCTATCAAATTTTTTAAGGAAAAAAGGATTGAAAAAATTCTTGATTTAGGCTGTGGCACTGGAAGGCATACAACACTTTTGGTGAAAGAAAATTTTGAAGTACATGGTTGTGATAATTCTGAAGATGCTTTAAAGATTATTAAAGAAATTTTGGTTGATAATGAATTTAGATTATGTGATATGACTAAACTTCTATATAATGATGGGTATTTTGATGGAATTATATGTTACCAAGTGATACAACATGGCAAAATTGCGGATATAAAAAAATCAATCTCTGAAATGCATCGTGTATTGAAGAAAGGAGGATATTTATTTTTAGTGGTAATATCAACAAAACACCCAAAATTTCAAACGGGTGAAGAAATAGAACCAAATACTAAAATTAATACTGATGATATCGATGGATATATGCCACATCACTTTTTTTCTGAATTAGAAATGAAGGAGTTTTTTAATAAGTATGAGATAATTAAATTAAATCATTTTGAAGGGCAAAGTGAAATAAATCCTTCAGGTAGAATGGCTTCCTGGGAACTATACGCAAAGTCGAGAACAGTTGGATAGCGACTCCTATACAACAGACAGAAAAGAAACCACCATGGTGATGAGAACGATTGAGATCAAGGAGATCAAATACGAAGTGGACAAAGAGCGAAGAGGGGGTGTAATATCCCGACTATATGAACTATATAGAGACCAACTCGACATATTTACAGATGGGGATTTTGTTGGTGTTCGGGGCGACCTGTATAACTACAAAAGAAGAAATATAATCGTAGGGATAATGAGTGGTGTCAAACATGGGATGGATTTACCGATCGGTTGAGGTCGAATATGGTGATCGGAAAGCCACAGCTGTTGCAATTATAGATACCGGTGCTGATGAAACTGTGATTAGCGAACGGTTGGCAGGTAAAGTTAATTCTGACTTATACGGCAACTTCAAGGCGATTTGCGCGTCTGATACTATATTGGAATGAAATTATGCTGATGTGCAGATCAGGGAACTGTGGAGCGGGGTTGAGATCCTGATGACTGTTGGCGTTTCTGATAAGGCGTTTGGGACAGATGACATCGATTACGAAGGCGTTTGTGCGATATTAGGGGTTCGATTTCTTGCAAGAAACAGAAATGCCTCTTGATTTTGGTTATCGACACACCGGATGAGTATCTGCAACCGGGGTTTCACGGACCGGCGGACTATGTGGCGTTCTATCGTGTGCATCAGTTTCCGTAATTTTTATTAATCCAACTAAATAAAGTTTATACACTCCACAATATGAGTGAACCTTGCAGAATCACAATTTTAACTGATTATCACAAACCAGATGCCAGATTCCCATACCATAAACTTTATATAGTATAGCATCGACAGTAACTTACCGATCTCTAACAGACGGGACGGAAGAACAGTCACAGAACAGGTGTATCAATGAAAGATCGAACACGCTCACTGGTAATCATCATCGGTATATGCCTCCTCATCCTGACCCTCCTCACCACAGGATGCACCCGGAAAGATGATGCCCAGAACATCGGGATGGCTGTGGAGTTTAACGACCATGCCGCATCCGCACACGTTGCGATGGAGAACGGCTGGTACGAGGCAGAGGGAATCAGCCTCACCACGTATGAGAGCTATGCGACAGGGATGCAGCTTACCAGTGCGCTTGCAAGGGGCGATGTCGATGTCGCATACATCTGTCTTGCCCCCGCGATACTGGCTTATGACCGGGGCGTTCCGATCAAAATCGTTTCTGGAACCCACAAAGATGGTTATGGTCTTGTTGCAAGCCCGAATGTCACAGGCATCTCGGATCTGAATGGTGCAACCATCGGTTGTGTACGAGAGGGGAGTATGGTGGATCTCCTTCTTAACCGCATGATCAAGGAATACGACCTCAAGGACGTTCGGATCCAGCGCATGAGTCCGCTTACGCAGGTGATTGCTCTTGAGACTGGTAAGATCGATGCTGCGTTCCTGCCGGAGCACCATGCAACCGTTGCCGAAGCCAGAGGTTTTCAGATGCTCGTAACAAGCTCTGAATTGTGGCATGAGATGCAGGGCAGCGTCCTGATCGTCAGAAGGGATTTGATCGAGAATGATCCCGAAACCGTGAGAAGACTGGTTATGGTGACCGGGCGGGCAACTACCTGGATTAATGAGAATCCGGATGATTCCGCCCTGATCCTTGCAAGAGATCTGGATACTGATCCCATGGTTATCAGAAGGTCGATGGAGCGGCTCAATTACACGACTGTGATCGATTCAGGTTCTGTTCAGGATGTGATCGACTTCATGGTTGAGCTTGGTTATGTCGGGGAAGACGTGAGAGCTGAGGATATGCTTGACATGGGGTTTCTGGAGGGTGCAAGCGTATGAGCGTTCGGGGTATGGTGGTTGGATGTGTTCCGATCATCGTGTTCACTCTGGTCTGGGAGTGTGCTGCCCGGATGCAGGTAGTTCCCGGAGACCTCTTCCCGCCGTTCTCTACTGTGATAATGACGCTCTACGGTCTTCTTGTGAGCGGAGTCCTGCTGGATAGTCTTGCAAGCAGTCTCTTCCGGGTGCTGGCAGGGCTTCTGCTGGGATCGGTTGCTGGCATTATGATGGGGACTGTGATGGGTTGCAGGGAGGTTATCAACCAGTCGTTTCAACCGATCGCAAGCTTGCTCTACCCGATACCCGCGATCGGATGGGCGCCGCTCCTGATGATCTGGATCGGAATAGGTGAGATTCTCCCTATCATGCTGATATTCCTCTGCTCATTCTTTCCGGTGCTGTACAGCACGATAACAGGCATCAAAGGCGTGGATCCTGATGTCGTCAACGCGGCAAGAACCCTTGGAGCATCTGACCTGTCAATCCCGGTAACAATTATTCTGCCGCTCGCATTGCCAGATATCTTCACAGGGCTCAGGCTCGGGGCGGGTATGGCATGGCGGGTTGTGATAGCTGTGGAGATGGTTACGATGATCTCAACAGGGATTGGCGCTTTATTGATACGGTCAGAGAGTCTGCTGCGGGTGGACACGATCATCGCCTGCTTGATTGTGCTCTCAGTGATGTGCCTTACCTTTGAGCGGATATTCCAGTATGCTGAGACGAGACTGACCGAGAAATGGAGATAGGAGGTAAGATTATGCCGGATATCGAATTAAGAAATAT
>JAUWGA010000190.1 GCA_030606635.1 Methanosarcinales archaeon | reverse complement strand
AGTTATTGGCGATGGAGTCGAGATAGCGAGCTTCGGCGGAATCACACTGAGTTACAGGGGGATCGAATACGTCAAGTTCGCTGCACTGATCGTACTAAAAGCACTCACCGCAGTGATGCTGATCTTTCCGATGATCGGCACATCCAGAATGGATATCACGATCAAGGCGCTTGAGGGTCTGCATCTGCCAAATAAGCTGGTACAGATGTTCGCATTCACGTACCGGTACATCTTTGTGCTGGATGATGAGTTCACGCGGATGGATCGATCGCTTGCATCACGGGGATTTAAGAAGCGGGGTAACCTGTACACGCTCACAACGATCAGCAAGGCGATCGCAATGCTCTTTGTGAAGAGTTACGAACGGGCAGACCGTGTCTTCTATGCGATGAGGTCGAAGGGCTACTCAGGAACGGTCGCAATGCTACACGAGTTTCACGCCCGCCGGCAGGACTGGGTCAACACAGCAGTCGTCGTCGGGTTCGCGGTTCTACTCCAGGTAGCAGCAACGTCTGACACATTCAGCGCAACAGGAGGATTTATATGACTGCGAAAGCGACAGGGGCTGCGATACACGTCCATGACCTGAATTACACATATCCTGACGGCACGGCCGCGCTCGAGCACGTCTCATTCGAGATCGAGAAAGGGGAATCCGTGGCACTCGTCGGACCGAATGGTGCCGGCAAATCAACGCTCCTTCTCCACCTAAACGGCATCCTGCACAGCAAGACATCACGCGGAGCAGTCGAGATTCTCGGCGAGACCGTCGATCCGAAGAAGGTACATGAGATGCCGAAAAAGATCGGGATCGTCTTCCAGGACCCTGATGACATGCTCTTTATGCCGCTCCTTTTCGATGACGTCGCATTCGGTCCGATCAACCTCGGCATCGAGAAAGATGAGGTGAAGCGGCGGGTCAAGGACTCACTTCTACGGGTCGGGCTTGCAGGCTACGAGGAGCGGGTATCGCACCACCTGAGCGGTGGCGAGAAGAAACGGGCTGCGATAGCGACGGTTCTTTCGATGGATCCGGAGATCATAGCGATGGATGAGCCCACAGCCAATATGGATCCGAAGAGCAGGGCGGAACTGATAGAGATCCTAAAGACGCTGAAAGACGAGGGAAAAACCCTCATTATCATCACACACGACGTAAACGCGATCCCTGAACTTGCAGACCGGGTAATAGTCCTCCATAAGACCGTTATTGCGGACGGGACGACCCGCGAGGTCTTTGCAGACTCCGAGATGCTTGTTGCGGCAGGGCTCGATGTTCCTGTGATCATGCAGTTCTTTGAGGTCCTGCAGGCGTTTGGGTATCCGTGCGATGTGCTCCCGCTCTCGATCGATGGAGCGGTTGAGAACCTGACAGAGACGATCGAGAACGGGGAAGGGCACGTGCACCTGCATATCCACAAGCACACGCACAGAGAGGTCGATGCCACCCGCTGTAAGTATCATCACCGCCATCATGCGGCTCTGGATCATCGGGAGTGAAGGGGTTTCGCAGACGGGATCACTTGTGCGTGGGCTGGGGCTGGTTTTAGGTATGGTGGCAGTTTCCTGATCCGGACGTCATCATTATATGCACTCGATGCTAACTTGTCTGATGGAAGTTACATAACGCAAATACGGAGAGGTTGGTCAGATGACACCAGAAACAAGTGATGCAGACACAACGCCCCCTATCGGCGGATCAGATGATAACGTCGTATTCGTGGGCAAGAAAGGCGTGATGGATTATGTCATGGCGATCATGGCACAGTTCAGCACAGGCACAAGCGACGTGGTGGTAAAGGCGCGCGGGCATTCAATCTCGCGTGCAGTGGATGCTGTCGAGGCGACCCGGAACCGGTACCTGACAGACATGGAGGTGACAGATATCAAGATCGGGACCGAAGAGATGGAGGGGAAACGGGGCGACATGATCAACGTATCATGGATCGAGTTGTTCATATCCGGCCCGGAGGGTGACCGCACCGAATGATGGCTGCACCGCCCACCAGGAGCCTCGTTGACATTGCACCAACGATTGCCGAAATATTAGGCATCCCGCTTCCCGGTGCGGATGGGGTGGCGATACCGGAACTGACCGATCGCCTGCAACGATGCGACCGGGTGGTCTTGGTAATCGTTGACAGTCTCGGATATTTCACGTACCAGCGGTTGCAACCCTACATGCCCAACACGCGAGGAACCGTCGTCAGGTGCAAGGCTGTGGCGGATCACACGACGCCAGCGATCACATCGATCCTCACGGGATGCC
>JAUWGA010000134.1 GCA_030606635.1 Methanosarcinales archaeon | reverse complement strand
TCCGATAATGCTTTAAAATAAATATTGTTTTGGTTCGAAGGATCTAAATTGAAAGCGTCATCGATATCTCTTTTATAATCTCCATGATCGTTTAAAAGGCGCTTGGCAATTCCTCTATTGACCAACCAATGTGTGTGCAATTTTTGAAGGTTCCGATCAATCATAGCATCCCAGGAGGATGTAAATAATTCAATAGATCTTGTCAATAGTTCTTTCTGGCATGCATTCAACTGATATCCAGGAATGGTGGTGTGATCGGTTAGTACCATTTGAAGTAGTACCGACCCAAGAAGAGCTCTTATATCTGGTATGTTCTCTATCTCATTTTCAATAGATATTTCCAACCATTTTTTTGCTCGATTAAGATCGCCCATATTATAAGCATAGTTCCCAATCACATGGGCTACATCCTGAGTCTCTTTCACGTATTCAGGGATCTCTGAAATCACTTTTTCGATTTCTTCCTCACTTGATGTTGATTGAATAATAATTGAATATGCACGACAACTGGTGGGATTGTTGTTGTTCAATACATTAGACGCTAATTCTTTTGCTTTTGAAGATTCGCCCACTAACAGATAGCCAAACGCAGCATTCTCGATTGCTTTTTCGTCATCTGAGTTATATTGTAATGCCTCGATAAACTTTTTCCCTGCTTCACGATATCTATGCAGACGCAAATTTGCTGCGCCCTCATTAGTTAAAATGCTATATCGAACAATTGGTATTGCATCTGACCATATCCTGTCCTTCAGATTATTAAGAGCTTTTAAGGCGTCAGTGGGGTTATTTTCTTTTATACGTTCTCTAATTTTATCCAATTGTGCTTGATATTCATTCTTAAGATGTTCTTTTACAACATCTTGGATGGGTAATAATGCTTTGCCTTCAATTTCAGATTCGAATGAAGAAATCGAAGATGCCGATCTACTGACCTCTTCTTTTATTTCTTTGATTTCCTCGGATATTTTGGCATTAGAGATATATTCATAATGCCTTTCGATTATCTTTGGATATTCTATTGATTTTTCCCGAATATCCTCCCAAAAAGATACCTGAACAGAAAACAAACCTTCTTCACGGTGTTTTTCAGTTATCTCCCGAGCTAATGTTTGAATTTTTTGATCACGCTGCCCGGTCGTAGCGACAATAAATTTTGAAAGACGAGGGGCGAAAGTTTTTGCTTTTTCCACCTCTTCTTCTAATTCTGTTTTTGTGATGGTTCTGTTCGAATAGTTATCTTTTCCTTTGCACTGGATACCTGCCCAATCAGTTCCCTTATCGGGTCTTCCATAAATATCAACACCATGCTGTGGTTGACCTTGCCGTCCATTTTTTTGTGTTTCTGGATCCTTCCATATACTTTTCCATACATCCCAACATAATGTCTCAAAATCCTGCCAATGTTCGGGGGGTGGTATCTGTGAATTTGATATTCCAATCATTCTTATAATCTCCCTATATTCAGAGGTTATGCTAAAACTGTATGGGGTTTTTATTTTATATAAACGATTGCGTGCAATAGTGTACTGATATGAAAAACTCTCAAAAACAGTGGTGGTAGCCACAATTCTGAAATCACTTTATTAATTTATTTAGTCTTTTCCTGACGATCCTTCTCTGCCAAATATACTCGGGATAAGAACGCTCTTCACCTGCGGTACACTTCCTCGATCGCGGGTATCTCCTGCCGCGACCTCCCGACCTTCACGGATAATGCAAGCGTCGACGCCAGAGGCGTTGCCGGACTTGCCCCGAGAACATTCGCCCACGCACCTTCAGGCATATACCCGATCCCCTGATGCTCTTTTTCAGACTCCTTCGCCCTGACGACAACAACGCCCGTCTCGCTCTTAATCTCCACAAGATCGCCGTCATTAACCTCGATCTTCGCCATATCCCCGGAGTCAAGAACGATCACCGCTGATAGCTCCTGATATTCCCTGCTAAACTTCCCGTGCTTAAGCCCCACCTCTGTCCGGAAGATATCTGGATACGTAATGATCATAATACTACACTCTGGCGCTGCAAGAAACTCGCCAAACTCCATCTTCATCATACCACCTCGAGAATCCGTTTCAGGATCACACCGTCAGACAGACGCTCGCTCTCGCGGATTATCGGGATCTCTACCGTCTCGCCGTCCATGCGCACCGCACTGCCCGCGCAATCGATGCCGCCTGCCGCGCACGGGATTGCAACGTCCGCGTACCTCGATGTCAAAGTCTCACTCGGGTCGATCACGATCATCTTCCCGTTGATGCCGTGCGCCGGAAGCGAGTTCATGAGATCGAATCCGAGACAGAGGATGCAGTCTGCTTCCTGCAGGTTCGTGCCGCCGCCATTACCGCCGCGCCCGTCATCGCCCGGACGATTGCGCAACTGCTCCGCAATAGAGCGCAGGTTGTATCCGGGCGCCAGCGGAAGAAGACGGAAATCGGAAGATTCGTTCAGCCGATCCATCAACCGGACGATCACATCTCGCGGCGGTGCCGACGTGCCGGCAAAAATGACGCCGAACTCGGCTTTCTTAAGCGTGCCTGCAAGTTTCAGTATCCGCTTCTTGTCGTACGTAGTCTTCGGAACTTTATTGGAAAGCGCATCCATCAGCGCATCCACAAACTCGATCTGGCGATGCGGATCGATCGTATATGCCTCCTTACAGATGCTTGCGGTGTGCGAGAAGCGGAGATCGATCGTGATTGCGATCCGATCCGTCTCCCAGCCGTGCTGCCGTTTCTCGCCGCGTGGGTAGTATGCGTACTTTGACAGCAGTCGCGGATGCGTATTCATGGGATCGCACCCTAAAAAGACGATAACGTCTGCATAGTCCCGCACCTCCGGAAGCGTACAGGTTTTAACCCTTCCGTCGAGGATATCATCAAAAATACCTGTGCGAAACGTTTTAATCTCTGCACCCACCTTCTCTGCAAGTTCGATACCGGTCGCTTGCGCTTCCGTGACCGAATTCCCAAATCCTACGAAGACTGGCTTTTCTGCGGACACAAGAATCTCGGCGGCACGCTCGATCGCAGCATCCATGTCATATGGACTCCGGTCCACCATCGCTCCGATCTGATTGGTGCTTGTGATGTGCGCATCCCCGATCCGGCATGCGTGTCTGCAATCGTTTTTTCCGATCTCAACATCGTCGCAGAGAAGCGCACAGCCGGTGCAGACCATTATCCCACCTCAGTCTGCTTGATCTGTCTGTTTTGCTCGATTTGCCCTATTTGCTCAATCTGCTGCACAGACATCATCGGATAGTCCATCTCCGCATCGTATCTCATGCCGACGTGCACAACCGCAGTGCCATAGCTGATGACCGCTTCCACGCCAAGCATCCTGCCCTCGAGTTCGCAGTATCCGAAATCGTTTATGCGTTTCCGGATCATTTCACGGTCGATTGCGACTGTTATCGACTGCACGCACGGCTGCAATGATATGCTATCCCTGATCGCCGCTTCCAGGCTGCCTGCCGTGCTTAAATTGACAGGAGAGCCAACGAACTGGTGATACAGGGCACCAAGTTTGATTCCTGACTCAAAGAGGGCAGTGTCCCGGTCTGTTATCTCAGCCATCATGGTGACTGGTGTCTGCGATGCTATTAATATTACGTAGCCAAACTCTGCACGAACTCCTTTACACCGTCTCCATACGGTTCACTGCACACGATGTCTGCCTCGCCCTTTAGCACGTCAACAGCATTCGCAACCGCCACCTTGATGCCGGCGACTCCGAACATCTTGAGATCGTTCTCGGCATCCCCGATACATGCGAGGTTCGCCCGATTAATCCCGTAGATATCGGCCGCCTTTACAATCCCGCTGCCTTTGTCAATACCTTTCGGCATGATCATCACATCGTCCCGGTTAAGCTCGATATCGACAGACAGGTCGTTTCTTCGGATGATCTCCTTCACATCTTTAAGATACGGAAGCGTGGTTGCAACGATCACCTCCTCGACCTCGACAAAATCCACGCCTGCAAATGCGGATCTCAGTTCTTCCACCCCTTCGCCGAGCAGGATCTTCACACCGTCTGCCGGATCATAGATGACTGCACCGTTCTCTGCGATGATGACATCCACAAAGCCGCGTCTCTCACTCACATCCATCAGGAACGGAAGTCTTCTCCCGGATGCGATGAATACCTTTATCCCATTCTTCCTTGCGATTTTCAGACTGGTCACTGCATTTTCAGAGAGGACCAGCGACTCATCCGTCAATGTGCGGTCGTAATCACATACAATTGCTTCTATTTTACCTGCCATTCTACAACAAACCCCTTGTCCATCTGTTCAAGCGATATTAATTCGAGCTGGCACGCACCATCGATGCCAGAAAACCCGGTACCGTCGGCAAGCGTCGGCGACGATTCCCCGCCGAGAATCATGTTCCCGACGTAGACATAGACCTTATCCACCAGCCCCTGGGCAAGAAGGCTCCAGTTCAATCTGCCGCCACCCTCCACCATCAGTCTGCGAACACCCATCTTGTACAGGCGCCCGAGTGCGGATGCCAGATCGACCCGATGCTCGCCCGCAACCACGATCTCAGCGCCCGCCTCCAAAAGTCGGTCAAGACGCCCGCCCGGTGCGGATCCTGAGACCAGTATGACCCGCCTGCCAGCCCCTTTCCTGAGAATATCGGCATCCACTGGCGTGCGTGCGAGACTGTCGACAACGATCCGGATGGGGTTTTCATCCTTCCCCCGATCCAGCCGTCCTCTCCTGTGTTCCTCTGATTTGACCGTCAAACTCGGATCGTCCGAGAGAACTGTGCCTATCCCAACCATAATGGCGTCCACCCCGTATTTCAGTCTGTCGACACGCCGAAAGTCATGTTCTCCTGAAATTGGTATCTGCTTTCGTGTATATGCTGAAATCTTTCCATCAGCGCTCATAGCAGCATTTATAAATACATACGGACGCATCTCGTTACTCTTAGAATAGTTTGGGAATCCGGAACAGATATCTTTGAGGGGATGGATGGTTGCAAGAACGCAATATCTGAATCTATCCCGAATTCCATAATCACTATAGG
>JAUWGA010000138.1 GCA_030606635.1 Methanosarcinales archaeon | reverse complement strand
ACTGCGTGCCGATTCGCTGACCCTGATGTCGCCTTCGGATGCAGCCCGTATAAGTCGCTCAACTGGAGCCAATGGTAGTATTTTCTTTGCCATTTGTTCTTACCTCCTTTTGTGGTATGATTCCGTCCGCAATCGAACGGTGTATGTTCGGTTTCATGCACCGACACCAAGCATAGAATTATGCACAGAATAGAACCCTATCCCGTGACTATATCCATACATGGTATTGCTATGAACTTACTTTCTGAAATAAGTCCTATATATACTTTTTGATCCACATCTGCGCAACATTGAAAAATATCTTTGAGAAATTTAATTTATGATCTCTCGACATGATGAATCACGCCATAAAGAAATTCATTGAAAAGATTCATAGAAACGATCATAAGATATTGGAACGAAGGGGAATTGAACATGATAACCATAACAGGGCTGAAACTGAAGAACCCAACGATCCTCGCCGCTGGAATCCTCGGCAGTACCGGCGCATCGCTCCTACGAGTTGCAGGCAGCGGCGCAGGAGCAGTCGTCACAAAATCGATCGGACGCTTGCCCAATTCCGGGCATCCGAACCCGAGCATGGTAAAAATCGAATGTGGGTTCCTTAACGCGCTTGGTCTGCCGAATCCAGGGTATCAACAATATCGCGAAGAGCTGGTGACCGCAAAGAAAGGCAGCGGTCCTGTGATTGCAAGTATCTTCGGCGAAAACGCATCCGAATTCGTCGAGGTTGCGCTCGGACTCTGCGATCTTGCGGACGGCATCGAACTGAACCTCAGTTGCCCACATGCAGACAGATACGGCGCATCCATCGGCATAGACCCGTATCTTGTCAGGGATATCACATCTGCGGTCAAGGAAGCTGTTGACCTCCCGGTTTGGGCGAAACTGACTCCAAATGTCACAGATATCACAGAGATCGGGCTTGCTGCACAGGAAGGGGGCGCGGATGCCGTTGTCGCCATCAATACCGTGCGTGCAATGGCTATCGATATCGAATCTGGATTTCCAATCCTTGGCAACCGGTTCGGAGGACTTTCAGGGACTGCGATCAAGCCGATTGCCGTGAAATGTGTCTACGACTTGTATGCTGCGCTCGACATACCAATAATCGGGGTCGGCGGGATCTCTACGTGGCAGGATGCGGTCGAGATGATGATGGCTGGAGCAAGCGCTGTGCAGGTCGGGTCTGCGGTGTGCGGAGGAATCTCAGTCTTTACAGAGATTGCGGACGGGATCAGGGATTACTGCCATGTGCACGGGCATGAGGTCTCGGATATCTGCGGGATCGCGCATGAGCGGTAGTATCGATAGATGCAAGGATTCGGAATAGCAGGCACGGTAGATACAGTCTTTCCAGACATTAGAGAAAGCTGTGATGCCCAAATTCGTGTGATTCATCCAAACGCGTGCATTCATGTTTGATACAAGCGCCAGAGCCAAGTTGGCAGCCCTACCACGTACACAGTATTAATAGGGTTGATCGCAAGACAAACGGACAACGTGAAATAACAAGAGGCGAAGAAGAGATGAAAGTATGTATCCCATCAGAAGGAGAAGGCGGAATCGACGCTCCTGTCGGTCAGCACTTTGGCAGGGTTCCGACCTACACTATCGTTGATCTCGACACGAATGAGGTTGAGGTGACCCCAAATACCAGCGAGCATATGGGCGGCGTCGGGCTGCCCCCGGAGTTCATATCAAAGACAGGCACTCATGTCATGCTCTGTGGAGGGCTTGGACCGAAGGCTGTTACGATGTTTGAGCAGTTCGGAATCGACGTCTTTGTGGGTGCAGCGGGCACGGTGCACGATGCAATCGAGGCGTGGCAGCAGGGGCAGCTTATGGAAGCGACCGACGAGAACGCTTGCAGGGAGCACCGGCACTGATATTTATGGCTCACTCGCCGGATACACAAATATCCGGATCCGGCATCGCCATAGCCTGGGACCGCTCAAGATACTCCTGATGTACTGGGCGGATCGAGGTCTGTGAAGAGATCTGGATATAGCCACTGCGCCATATATGCGGCAACGGTGATATATCCAGCGCTCTGGTTCTATCTCCAATCTGCAAAAACCCCCTCTCACTTCGAAGATCCGCTCAACCGTTAGCAAGAACGGTCTCGCTTGCCCGGGCACCATCTACTCAACCACCGATCCGCACTTGCGCCCGACATTGCTTCACAAGAGCGACACACATCCCTTCAAAAACCCGAACAGATCAGGATTCTTAAGATCATGGACATGAACATACACAGATTCTCCTGAGTGGGAAAATGATGTTCAGATGACAACGATCGAATCCATTCTCGCAGTCCCTTTTAGTGTCCAGTAGCCGCATGTGCTGCAGATCTGCATATGCCCGCATCCGTACAGACGTTTTCCGCACTTCGGGCATCTGGTCAGTTGTTGTACGTCTTCCATGAAGTTCACCGATTCGATTTTCGCATCGTTTTGAGAGCTGATACTTATTTGTCCTGATTTGCAGCATACCGCCACAGGGGAGTATAGGAGAAAATGCCCCACTCCCGACCCACCCCTGTACCACACTCCCGCATCAAACCATTCAAGAGGCGATATGTGTCACTGCGAAGATGCGGGTTTTTCGAGTCTACCGCAAGCGTATGCCTGCATCCGGTAAGTTGGATGTTAGGTGTGTAAATAGTTGTCCCTACAAATATTAGGTTTTGAATGAAAATCCAAACTTATTGAGTTTCATCGAACAGGAATCTCCCACCACATCACCGCTGCCGATTGTGTCTCCCTATAGAGACCTTTCGAAGAGATGTATTGTTCAATCATCTCCTTCATGCGATGATCAACCTCCACGTATTTGCCAATAAAACTCGCTGTGTACTGCAATATATGGGGGAACGGAGAGTGGGTTTTCATCCGTTCCATAGGGTGCTCCAGGGCACCTTCTCACAGGTTTTCACTCTTCGTCTTCAACTTCTTCGCTTGCCGCTTTGGCTTTCTTGCATCTGCAATGTGCGCAGTTTCCGTCGCATTCACAACCCATGGTACTCTACCTCCTTTTATGTTTTAGAAGCTTATGATGTTAGGTATGGAAATAAATTGCCCTAAAAAAGTTAGGTTTAGCGCAAAAACCCGAAACATCATTCATACGTTCGTTCGCCGCCTCCAGAACACCGCGGCAGCCGCAACAAGAAGAAGGAGCAGCCCGGCGACGATCGCGACCTTCCAGGAGGTACTGTCCTCCACAACAAACGAGACCGGCACCCTGACGCCTGCGCCAAGACCAAGCCCCCCTGCGCCGCCTCCGGACGGACGAGCCGTGATCAGGATGCTTCCCTCATGCTCGCCGACTTCTGCATGATCTACCGATACCACAACAGCCCGGTTCTCCTTTGCAGCGAGATCGAACTCCAGCGGGTCTACGGTAAGATCGATTCCTTCCACCGTGAGCATAACACGCTCTGCCGCGTCACCGGTGTTGATCACGTACAGCTCTCGTACCGCTCCATCTTTCGGGCTCACCACGCCAAACTCGATCCTGTCAGGTGATGCGCCAACACCGATCCCGGATGCTTGCGGGATCAGCAGGAAAAGAAGGAGAAGGGGGATTATCCCCCTACGACTCGCTCTCTGCAACGAAAAGAATCGTTCCATCGTATGTTCCTCCTGCCCAGTCAGGCACTACAAGGTTTGCGAGAATCTCGTACTCATATCTGAAGTCTGATGTGTCTGATGGCACCACGCTTGAGAAACCGCCGATCTCCAGGTCATTCAGCCGGAGCGACTTGTTGTAGAATCCCTTGCCGTCATCAAGCATCATTGCAGAGACCTTTGCAGATTTCGCTCCTGTGTTCACGACTGTTATGACCTGATTCTCAGAGGTCATCCCTGCTCCGACCTTCCTGAAATCGACAGTTGTCGTCGGAACCGTCATCGAGATCGCGGGGATGATCTCGGCTGTGAGCGTTGTTGAACTCCCGCCTCGAGTATACTCGACCTCAAAGACCTCCTCTGCCGGCTGATAGAGAATCCTCTCCTTAAGCTCCCCCTTCGCAAGTTTGAATGCCGACTTCTCATCTGGCGTTGCAACTCCTGTCTTGCACCTCTTTCTCATCTCAAAGAAGCCGTCAGGGAAAAGACCGTCCTTCACGCTGACCACAACCATATCGCCACTCGATCTCTCGATGAACTTGTAGTTATAGTTCTCCGCAGTCAGATTCACGATATCAGTTCCCTCCGGAAGCCTGACTGTAACATCATCGCTTGAGTTTAAGATGTACTCAAACGTCTCGGTGTGCCCGTCGGACGGGTGTGCGCTGACAATCTCCAGATCGCCGCGTGCCGGAACCCCGCCCCATGTTGAAAACGCGATCTGGCTTGCCTTAAACGCTGTTGCAACGCACGGGCAGATGTGACCGTGTGCAACACCCACATCATCCAGCGAGATATCCGGAAGTTCTCCGTCATCAGATATCCGGAACGTAAGATCTGTGAACTCCTCTGCAGCGACGATCTCGATCCATTCAGCCACATTCGGATGCGGTGTAAGCGCACCGCCATCGTAGGCGTAACTCAGGTTCTCAAGCAAACCCGGAATCTTCGTGCCTGTGAAGTATCCCTCGCTTACCATCAACGGAACGACGACCGGGTCCGCGGCATCTGAAACGATCGGTCTTAGCGTGAATTCAGGGTGAAGCGTCTCGTTGTGGTGGATAAACGCGGCTTCTGTGCCGCCAAGCCCGATCGAGGGATCTCTCCAGTACGTTAGCTTCAGCCGCGCCTGATCTGCGAGTGATGACGTGCCGTTCACCCATCCGGCGAAGTTATCCTCCTCCTCGGTCCCGTGCGCAACGAGAACGAGCGTCTCGCCTTCCGGATCCG
>JAUWGA010000210.1 GCA_030606635.1 Methanosarcinales archaeon | reverse complement strand
GGCGGTGCTCCTTACCGGAAAGCGATCTGTGCAGGGATCGACAGAGAAGGCGCTGTCCATATCGTTCAGGTGCCAGACTGGATCGCATCAGCACATATCTGATCTAAAGGAGAAGGTCGGCGGACCGTACACGCTAAAGATCGATGAAGTGAGCTATGAGAACTGCTACATCGTGGCGATCCGAGATACGGAATGGTACCCGAGCGAGTACGAATATACGGTTTCATTTGTGCAGGATACGGCATGACCCTCGACATAGCAGATTACAAAACCGAATCGTGGACTGTATCAAAGAGCGTTGCGGATGCGCTCTGGGTGCTATCAGCAAAGATCGATAAGCATGATGTGCCTGCATTCTTTGAGACGATCCAGGCGACAGCAGATGACCACAACGGCGATCCGCATACGCCGTTCGTCGGGATCATCCCTGCGGCGGATTACATACTTGCAGCGGCAGCAGATAAGGCGGCACTTACGGGATACGACTATGGCTGGTATCTGTCGGTGCAGTATGTGCCCTCTGACGAACGCACGACAGATGGGGACACGAACCCATCTGACACAATCACTGCCATGTTGGGCGGGACGGCATGGGCTACAGTCACAGGCATAGAGCCATATCGCATCAACACCGTCACAGATTGGACGAACATCAAGAAGGCGTTCGAGTTCACAGACCGCTGCACCAGATGGAAGGCGATTCAAGAGATATGCGATTATTGTCATTTCGTTTTCGTGGTAAAGTGGCGGGATGTGTCCGGGACGTGGCGACCATCAGCGTACTTTGTGCATGAGGAAGACATCGACACAGCAGGCATCGGGCTGGACATCCCGGCATCGGTGACGATCACGGACCCGGACGCATACCTACTGGACGGCGTAAGCGTGAAGGACTCGCCAGAGCACCAGTATAACCGGGTGATGGCTACAGGGTATGATACAGCAACAGCTACGTATTTCTACGCAACAGCACAGACCGCAGAGGTATCGGCAGGCACGGAGATCCCGATCGAGTACGTCTATGCAGATACATCCTTGAACACGCAACCAAAGACTGACGCACGGGCGCAGGAGCTCCTCGACTTCTTCCAGGCATCCGCAAAGATCTACGTGGCACGGTTCAAGCGGCGCATGGATCTCGAACTGTACCAGAAGATCAGCTTCTCAGGATACAGTAAGATCGACACCGACACGATGCGCATAACCCGGATCTCATATTCGAGATCAGCGGCAAATGACGTGGTCGAGATCGAGTTCTCGAAGGACCAGGCGATCCAGCAACTCAGGCGGCTTGCGCGTGCGGTGAATCCTGATTATGTAGCCGGAACGCTGGACATGATGAATACGGATATGTCAGACATCGGGCTTATCGATGTTTTTGATTATCCCATTGCAGGGGGAACGGCTGCGGCGGATCTATGGGTGCAATCAGGGGCTTATGTGCAGTTGGTAGATAGCGCACCTATCAACCTGCAAGGATGGAGTCTGGACGATGTAAGCGGCGTTCGTGGGGCGACTGCGACCGACTTCTCATTATGGGGTGGCGATTACGACGGCGAGAGTTTGACCGAGTTCCTGCGGTGGCACACTTACGAGACCGGGCAGCTTCTTAACAAGTACATCGAGATCGAAGA
>JAUWGA010000041.1 GCA_030606635.1 Methanosarcinales archaeon | reverse complement strand
CCGAATCTTATCCTGACAGTCGAGGACAACGGTCCCGGTATTGTAAAGGAACAGATCCCGAAGGTCTTTGCGAAGTTGCTGTACGGCTCCCGTTTCCACGTCCTGAAGCAGTCGAGAGGGCAGCAGGGGATCGGAATCAGCGCATCGGTTCTGTATGGGCAGTTAAGCACTGGAAAGCCGGTCAGGATCATCTCAAAGATCGGCTCGCAGCAGCCAGCGCATTACTGCGAGCTTATAATCAACACGAGCAAGAACGAGCCCGAGATTCTTGAGGAGAAGGTGATCGAGTGGGACCCCCCGCACGGAACCAGGATCGAACTCGAGATCAAGGGCGCGTATGTGAAGGGGCGGCGGCAGTCGGTTCTTGAATACCTGCGAAACACCGCCATCGTAAATCCGCACGCGAGACTGACGCTTGTCGATCCTGACGGCGAGTACACCGTATTTGAAAGAGCCACAGACCTCCTGCCAGAGCCGCCTGCAGAGATCAAGCCGCATCCGGCAGGGATCGAACTCGGGACGCTTATAAAGATGCTGCGGTATACAGACCGGCAGCGGCTGTTAACATTTCTGAAGGACTCATTCTCAAGAATCGGGGCTGTGACCGCAGAAGAGATCTGCGCCCATGCAAAACTAAAACCCGCGTGCAAGCCCCAAAAACTCACGCACGAAGAGGTGGAACGGCTGCTTCATGCATTCAAGAGCATAAAGATCGGGTCTCCGCCGACCGATTGCCTCTCGCCGATCTCAGAGGATCTCATCTACAAAGGCGTTGAGAAGGAGTACACAGTCGATTTCATAGCAACGACGAAGCGCTCGCCTGCCGTGTACACGGGAAATCCGTTCCTCGTCGAGGCTGCGATCGCTTACGGCGGCGATCTGCCTGCTGAGGGCAAGGTGGAGATCTTAAGGTTCGCAAACCGGGTGCCGCTCCTCTACCAGCAGGGCGCATGTTCGATCACGCACGCGATTGAGCGGATAAACTGGAAGTACTACGGACTCTTGCAGCCGGGCGGATTTCCTGCGGGACCGTGCGCGATCCTGGTGCATGTCGCGTCCACCAACGTGCCGTTCACATCCGAGTCAAAGAACGCGATCGCAGATGTTCCCGAGATCTTAGGCGAGGTCGAAAACGCGGTGCGTACTATCTCGGGCAGGCTCAAGAAATATCTCGGGAAGCGGGAGCTGCTTTCGAAACGCAAGGAAAAGGAGAATCTCATCAATAGAGTGCTTCCGAGACTTGCGACCAAAGTATCTGACATCCTTGAGAGGGATACTCCGAATATCGATCCCGTTGTTGCAAGGATCATGGGAAATCTCCTTGTGAACCGCTCTGTGAGCCGGAATGAGAACGGATTCGACGTCGAGATACGGATTGAGAATCATACGGCTACCGCGCAATCCCTTAAAATACATGACCTGATCCCGTACGAGATTAAGAGCGCGGAACCCAAGCCGCGCAGGGCTGTAATCGGGGATCGGTTCGATCATCTCTGGGAGGTCTCGCTCCGATCGGGAGAGCGGACGTCTCTTACGTATGCGATCGAAGCAGGAGGGAGTGGGGGCGGGGTCGAAGAGATTTCGCTTCCCGCGCCGATGGTGGAAGGTGTGCCTGCCGAACTGGTCACAGGTGCAAAGGTGCTCGGACGCGAATACGGATGAGTCGGACCCGTTACCGTGTGAGATCATCACTCCCACGTGACCGATAGTATTATTGTATATAAACCCAACGCCATTATTATGATTGACCCCACCATCAAGATCGAGAATATCGTCGCATCGATGGCACTTTCTGACCACTTTGACCTCCTGCATATATCATCATCCCTCGAAAATGCTGATTATGACAAAAACAAATTTCCGGGGCTCGTGTACCGGATAAAAGACCCGAAAACAGCATTTCTGGTCTTTGGTTCAGGCAAAGCAAACTGTACCGGTGCAAAGAGCATAGCTGACGTGGATACAGCGATAGATATCCTGTCAGAGGATCTGACAAAACTCGGATACACGATCACGAGTAAAGACTACACGGTCCAGAACATCGTGGCTGGCGCATCGCTCGATACGGAACTCGACCTGGATGCCATTGCGATCGGTCTCGGGTTCGAGAACGTCGAATACGAACCAGAAGTGTTCCCGGGTCTTGTGTACCGGATAAAGGATCCCAAAGTAGTTGTTCTGATATTCCGATCAGGGAAACTTGTAATCACCGGAGCAAAGACCCAAGAAGAGTGCGAATTTGCCAAGATGGACGTCTGGCAACAGTTGAACAATCTGGGCTTAGTCTGATGGACGTATCGGAAATTGAACTGTTTTTAAGAGAAGACATTGGAAATTTTGATCTTTTCCATGAGTTGCTTCCGGATAATGTAGCCAAAGCGGATATTGTCGCAAAAGAAGATGGAGTAATCGCTGGACTGGAAGAAGCAGTGCGGATTCTCCATTATTGCGGAATTTTAGCCACGCGCAGACGCGATGACGGCGATACGATAGCCGAAGGGGATGTTGTGCTCAAACTCGACGGTGGTACCCGCGCAATCCTGCAAAGCGAGCGCGTCGCACTGAACTTTCTTGGCAGGATGAGCGGCATAGCGACCCTGACCCGGAGGTGCGTGGAGATTGTGGCAGGAAACGATGTCAGGATCGCAGGTACCAGAAAGACGACACCAGGATTTCGTAGATTCGAGAAGAAAGCGGTTGCGATCGGCGGCGGCGACCCGCACCGGTTTTGCCTCACTGACGCGGTGATGATCAAGGACAACCACATCAAGATACATGGGATGGATCTGGCGTACAAATGCGCAAGAGAGACGGGTTTTACAAAAACAGTCGAGGTCGAGGTCGGAAATGCCGAAGATGCTGTGCGCGCTGCAAAACTCGGGGCGGACATTGTCATGTTCGATAACATGGACCCTCGCAAGATCACAGAAGCCATATCAGCACTTGATGGGCAGGGGTTATGCGATTGTGTGATGCTCGAGGCATCCGGAGGCATAACACTGGACAACCTTGCTCTGTACGCAGAAACAGGCGTGGATGTGATCTCGATTGGCGCGCTCACGCACTCCGCGCAGTGGCTCGATTTCAGTCTCGAGGTCGACTGATTGACAATAGACATGGCAGCTCGGGTTGAGATACGATGAAACAGGCGATGACAAGTGTCGATGTCGCGGTGATGGTTGCTGAGCTGCAGCACCTTGTCGGGTCGCGCATCGAAAAAATATATAAAACCGATACTGATATTGAGCAGATCCGGTTGAACCTCTACCTCTTCGGGGAGGGGAGATCCGATCTCGTGATCACCCCGGGTGCATGTGTGCACCTGACCGCGCATCCGCTTCCAAGCCCGAAAACGCCGCCGATGTTTGCGATGACGCTTCGGAAGTACCTCTCTCACGGCAGGATCGTCTCGATTGAGCAGTACGACTTCGACAGGATCGTTGAGATCAAAACGATGCGCGGCGAAGTCGAGAACGGGCTCATACTCGAACTCTTTCCTCCGGGAAACGTGATACTGGTGAACCATGAGCATAAGATCATCCTCCCGCTCCACCCGGTGACCTTCCGCGGGCGGAGAATCCGGAGTGGAGAGATATACAAACTGCCTGATATGCAATCAAATCCCGTCAAGATCACAAAAGAGGAGTTAGCTACTTTATTTTCAGAATCAGACCTGGATCTCGTCAAGACGCTTGCAACAAAACTGAATATGGGGGGAGTCATCGCCGAAGAGGTCTGTTCGTATTCCGGGGTCGATAAAAAGACCGGTTGCCAGGATTTATCAGATGAGATTGTCGGGGTGGTGCATGGAGGGATTGCACACGTATTCGGGCAGATGGCTAATCTGAAGCCGCATATCGCGTACACGGATGAAACTAAGATCGATGTCCTTCCGTTCGAAATTTCCAGGTATGCGGACCGGAATAAACGATATTTCAGTACGTTTAGCGAGGCACTCGATGAGTTCTTTGGATCAGTTGCGAAAGAGCAGGCAATCGAAAAGAAACCTGATAGGAAGCAGAACCCGCTTGAACACCGGCTGACCCAGCAGGAAAACGCAATCCGCAAGTTCGAGAGCGATAAATCGGATCTGAGCGCGAAAGCCGAGGCGATATATGCCCATTACCAGCCAGTCGATGAGTTGCTCGGCCTGGTCCGGCAGGAACTTGCGGACGGGCGCACGTGGGATGAGATACGTACGGAGCATCCCGAAATAAAGCGGACCGACCCGCGAAACAAAACGATTACGATAGAACTGGACGGGATGGATATTCCGCTTGATACAGGGAAGAACGTCCCCCAGAATGCGCAAATATCCTATGACCGGTCGAAGAAGATCGGTTCGAAGCTGGGCGGCGCTGTGCGTGCGATCGAGAACACCCGCGAACTGCTGAAAGAACGCGTGAAGAAGCCGAAAGCGAAGATGCCAGCCCCCAAACGCCCGAAACCACGCTGGTACGACCAGTACCGGTGGTTCAGGTCCTCAGACGGATTGCTCGTGATTGGCGGGCGCGGTGCAACCAGCAACGAGGAGATCGTCAAGAAATATCTTGAGAAACGGGATATCTTCATGCACAGCCAGGCGGCGGGCGCGCCGGTGACGATCATCAAGGTCGAGAAGGGTACTGAGGTCTCCGAGCAGACCATCGCAGAGGCGGCGCAGTTTGCGATCTCGTATTCGAGCACCTGGAAGAGCGGGCAGTACACAGGCGACTGCTACTGGGTGCACCCGGATCAGGTCTCAAAGACGCCGGAACACGGCGAGTTCGTCTCCAAAGGCGCATTCATCATCCGGGGCACGCGGAACTACTTAAAAGATGTTCCGGTCGGGATTGCGATCGGGATAACCGACGACCTGCACCTGATCGGGGGTCCGGTCTCTGCTGTTTCGAATCATGCGGGAAACGTGGTCGAGATTGTGCCAGGAAGGTTTAACCAGAACGACATCGCAAAGAAGATCTACCGGATATTCTCAGATACGTTTGGGCGATCGATCAAGGTCGTTGCATCGCCTGACCAGATCGTTAAGTTCCTGCCGCCGGGTGAGTCTGATATCAGGTCAAAGGGCAAATAAGTAAGTGTGGTTCTCCGAAAAACCCTTGTTTCGAAAATATCAAAAAGTCTCCGGGGTTTTGGTCATCGCCGAGACCGGGGCTGATGTGCCGTGTCGCCCCCACCCGTCAGAAAAGATTAATACCAGCACCCACAAACCAGTACTTCTGTATGACGAGATAGCCAAGCCCGGTATGGCGCTGGATTGCTAAATTATTGTGCAACAATCCAGTGGTGCCTCGCACCTCGGGGGTTCAAATCCCCCTCTCGTCGTTTTTGCCGTGCCTCATTCGATCATGAATTCATCACCGTTTGCCGGCGCAGTCGCATCGACCTTGTACTCGCCCGCCCATGCTGCAAACTCTTCTGTGCGGTCGCCGTGCACCGTAAACAGAACCTCGCCGCCGTGATCGCAGAATTTTTGCACCGATCCCTTCAACTCTTTGTCGCCGCTGTGAGCAGAGAAATCGTACTGCTCCACAGCCATGCGGAGGTGCAGTACTCGACTTTTGGTAGTCAGGCGTTTGTGCGTAAGTGCGTGGTAGCCATTGGTGCCCTTGACCTGGTATCCGGTGAGGAGGACTTTGCTCCCGGGGTCGTCGTATATCTTGCTGAGATAGAAGAGCGCGGGTCCGCCATTTAACATCCCTGCGGTCGTGACGATGAGTGCGTTCTTGAGTATCCGCGCCCGCGTCTCCGGTTTCACCACGGTTGCGTTGCTAAACGCCGCTTGAAGTGCATTCGAATCGCGCAGATATTCAGGATACTGGATGAATCTTCGTAAGACATCGACACCCATCCCATCAATATGCGGATGCAGCCCGTGTTTATGGAGGATCATCAGAACCTCCTGCGTCCGACCGATCGCGAAACACGGGACGATCGCGTTGCCGCCGCGATTTAAGGTATCGCGGATCGAGTCCACAAACACCTGCTCCAGTTCCTTTCTCGGTGTGTGGTCGGTGCCAAAGTACGTGCTCTCGGTGATCATGACATCGGCTTTCGGCTGCGGCTCGGATCGGTTCAAAAGACGCGTGTCTGTGTGATTCACATCGCCGGTGTAGAGTATTCGTATCCCGTTTTCGGATTCGAGAAGAACCGATGCCGAGCCAGGGATGTGTCCGGCATCGTAGAGTTGCGCGGTATATTCGCCGCACTCGAAGCGATCCCTGTAATCGACGATACGGGCAGACCGCACGAACTCCTGAAGGTCCTGCGAATCAAAAAGTGGCATCTGCCCGGAACGCCTCGCAATCGAGAGCGTGTCCTTTGCAAGAAACGCGGTGAGATATTTGGTGATCGGCGTGCTATAGACCTGCGGATGGACGTCCATGATATTCGGCACCACGCCGCAGTGGTCGAGATGCCCGTGAGAGACGATGATCGTTCGCGGGTGGATCCCGTTTAACGGATACGATGGCGGATGGTCAGGCGACTCGCCCGGTTTCATCCCGTAATCGAGCAGGATATCGTCATCGATCAGGACTGCTGACCTGCCAACCTCCCCGCATCCGCCAAGAAACCGCAGCGAGCAATTCATGAAGGATGGTTATATGCTCGATAGGTGATAAACTTGCGGTGCAGCATAATATTCAAGTCTCGCTGACATACTTTTTCACTTCCAAAGAATCCGGTTATGGTACGGAAGATTAAACCACGTTTCGAAAATATCAAAAAGTCTCCGGGGTTTTGGTCACCGCAATTAGATTTCACGATGTCAGCGATAAGAATTCGGGGCGGGTGGCTTGGGAATTCGATTCAATCCGCTTCCAGCTCTCCGAGAACCTCGCCTAACTTATCAAAGTTCTCCCCGAATGCGGTCCAGTTCGTGCCCATGGAATCGAGAATCGCATCATAATACATCTGCGCTTCTGCTATCAGCGCCTCAGTTGACTTCTCCCCTTCTTCGGAATCCGCATCCAGCGTTTCGGGTCTGGTTTTACCGAAGAGTGCAACGAGTGCGCTCTCAAGGTCTTCCTCCATCACCACCCTCTCGCCGTCTGAGACCAGCACTCGTTTGAGTTCCGGTAGCTGCCCGGTCTCTGCCTGTATGTAGAGCGGCTCTATGTACAGGATCGAATCCTCAAGCGGTATCACCAGCAGGTTACCTCTCGTCACCCTGGATCCCTGTTGTGACCAGAGTGTCAATTGTTGTGAGATCACCGCATCCTGATCGAACTTCGCCTCGATCTGCAGGGGACCGTATACCAGTTTTTCTTTGGGGAATTTGTAGAGCAGCAGCTCCCCGTAATGATCCCCATCCGAACGGGCAGCGAGCCATGCAACCATGTTGTCTTTTCGTATGGGTGTGAATGAACTCATCAGGACGAATTCTTCCTTCGCCTCCCCTGGAAGCTTTATTATGATGTAATATGGATCAACCGGAACTTGCTGACCTGTCCCGTACACCTCACTTGGGATCTGCCATGCATCCTCCTTGTTGTAGAAGACCTTCACGTTGTCCATGTGATATGTGTTGTAGATTGCGGACTGGACCTTGAAGAGATCTTCAGGGTATCTGACATGTTTCTTAAGCCCATCAGGCATCAGGTCAAATGCCTTGAAGTGCCCCGGGAAAATTTTTGCATACGTTGCGATTACCGGGTCGGTGGTATCGACGATATAGTACGTCACGTCCCCGTTGTACGCATCGACCACGATCTTTACGGAGTTTCGCACGTAATTGATGGAGCCGTATTTCTCTGAGTAGGGGAAGTTGCCTGTTACGGTGTATGCATCCATTATCCAGAAGAGTCTGCCTTCACTGATGACGAGATACGGGTCTTCGTCAAGTGTGAGGAATGGGGTGATCTTTGAGATCCGCGCCTCGACACTCCTCTCAAACATGATCCTGGTCTCAGGAGTGATCTCTCCGGATAGCAGGATCTTGATGTCAGCAAAGCGCATCGCCATCAGCAGTTCCTTTGTGGATGAGTCCAGCTTCACTCCTCCGCGCCCATCGTAGTAGATGTACTCATTGGTATCACCCATGGGGTAATCAAACTCCGATGTTTGGGTGTTTACCAGCACGAAATCATTATCCAGCTCGCCGTAGTAGATCTGTGGAACCTCGATTTGCAGTTTTTCATCCGGAACCGTATATACCGGAGGAATATCCTTTATGAGATAGTTTGGCATGCCCTCTTTTGTGACACTGTTTACAGGGCTCATCACGACCCCGAAACCGTGCGTGTATACCAGATGGAGATTCACCCACGTCTTTGCCTGCAGACGTTCCTGATTCATCTCTCTTGGGGCAATCATCACCTCGGTGTAGCTTCCGTTGATCTCGTACCGGTCGATGTCAATCCCTGAAAGGTCATAGTACAACCTCATCTCCTGTGTTTGCTTGTACGTCTGTGTGAGCGGTCTCCAGTCCAGAATCCTGACATTATCCAGCGTATCTGTTGCGTTCGATAGGATTTCAGAAGTCATCATCTCGACAGAGAAGTCTTTCTCCGCAACGTCAGTTAGTCCGTAAGCGATCTTTGTGAACTTGATGTTATTTTCGAGGTATGGCCGTTCCAGCTTCTCCTCGTTTGGTGAAACCTTGAAAGCCTGCACAATTCCCGGGATCACAGCCGGAGCAAGTACGGATACCAGCAGATAAAGCACGATTACGGACACCAGTATATTCCTTTTTCCAGGTCTCTGCTGCTTTGATACTGCAAATATCCATACATAACACAGTACTGCGATGATTATCGCCATGATCACCAGTATCTGGATTACCGGGAGGTATGCGACGACATCAGAGTAGCCAGCCCCCACTACGATCCCTTTTTCAGAGTACATGATTCCGAATCTGGCAAGGTAGTGACCTGCAGCGAGAAGGACGAAGAAGAGCGATCCAAGGACTGTTAGATGCACCAGTGCCTTCTGCCCCATGCTTGAGATTGCTGATTTGAAGTCAGCACCATGTATTGTACCGTCTGGCGCTATGATCTCTGGCTGTTTGAAGAAGCGGACTATGGCGGATTGAAGGTAATCCACAAGCACCATGATGATCGTGATTATTACACATGCCAGCAGGAAGTTCCGGACAGAGAGCATGAAGGGCAGGGAGAAAACGTAAAAGGATACGTCTTTTGAAAAGATCGGGTCCTGCAGGTTAAAGGGCACCTGATTCAGGTACTGTAGCACTACGAACCATTTGGCGGAGCTTGCAAGCCCCACAAAGAAAGATATTGCCAGAACAGCCATGAACTTCAGCTTGAAAGAAATCTTTGACTCGTTCAATTTCGAAGAGATCTGGAGATTGATAAGGGCGAACGCGAGAAAAACTGACGCTGATAGTATAAATAGGAGTATCTTTGCCTTTAAGCTGATCATGAAGATCTGGGATGCGCCAAGAGCATCGAACCACCAGTAATCGGTGATCAACCGGACTATCCCGGATATGGACAGGATGAAGATCACCAATAGGGTGATGGCGATAGCTTTGAATCGATCCCTGTCCTGCTTCATAGAGGTGAACAATGGGCGCATCTTTTATAAAGACTGTGGAAAACCTCCGCAGTGCTGCAACCGGGCATACGTTTTCGATCGACCACGGCATGAACAGGCACATGAACGGGCGTGAGTGGGGCGTGTTCGAGTACATGTTTGATGTGTTTGATGTGTTTTAGCAGGTGAATAGCGCACAGAGCACCCTCGAAAGTTGATAATGAGATTGATCGGAATGTTTATGAGTTATGCGGGCTGACTGTAAGGAGGTAGTGAGTGTAGGGGGCTTGTTACAGCATGAATACTATAGGGGAACGTGTGTGGCTACTTATGTCTGTCACATTATTTCTGTGCGCCCATCCTGTGGCTGCATGGTCTGGCGACGGCTACAGCGAGGATAATCCCTGCGGCACGGAACTACCAGACACATCATGTCCGGAAGATGGTATATCCGACATCAACCGACTCAATGACAATGAAACGCTCCGGTTGGGTGCGTTTAACATACAGGTATTCGGAAAAAGCAAAGCATCCAAGCCCGAAGTCATGGAGGTGCTTGGAAAGATTATCCGTACATACGATCTCGTTGCCATACAGGAGATCAGGGACAAATCCCAGACCGCGCTTCCTGCGCTGGTCGATGTCGTGAATGCGAACAGCAGCACGCCGTACGACTATGTTGTAAGTGAACGGCTCGGGCGCACCACCAGCAAAGAACAATATGCCTACATCTACAACAACCAGACCGTTGAACTGACCGGCACACCGCACACATACCCCGAGCCAAACGGCACTGATCCGTTCCACAGGGAACCATACATCGCGTCTTTCAGGGTGCTTGATGGCAACTTCGATGCCACTCTCATCACGATCCACGCCGATCCGGATGAGGCAACAGAAGAGATAAACGCGCTCGATGACGTGGTCAGGTATGCGCAAAGCACGTATCCTGATGAGCGGGACTTCATTGTCATGGGCGACCTGAACGCCGACTGCCGGTATTTCGATGAGGATTCAAATTCTGCGATGCACGGCAGCGAGTATTACTGGTGTATAAACAACAGCGTTGACACGACCACAAAAACCACCGACTGCACTTATGACCGCATCATAATCACGAACCCGGCGGTACCGGACTTCACAGGGGACGCGGATGTGTTCAGGTTCGACCTCGAATACGCCTTAAATGCGAGCGAGACGACCGCGGTATCAGACCACTATCCAGTATACGCAGAGTTCTGGCGTGACCGGGATGCGGATCTTGACCATGCGCCGGAAGTTGTAGACGCCGTGATCGCGCTCCGGATCGCAGTTGGCAGCCGCGAATATGACCCGGAACTGGACATCAACAGCGATGGCAGGGTGACCTCGCTTGATGCGCTGATGATCCTGCAGGCGGCGTCAGTATGATTAGGTTGTGGTGATCGTCACGACAGAATAGGCACAGGTGTTAAAGGTAAAACAAAATTCAGGCAGGATGATCATGTCGGAAAAAGCAGTGACATCAGGACTCGTGGACCGCCAGCAGGATGCTGCTATGCACACCAGCGGTCCGCTCTTGATCCTGGCTGGTGCAGGCACCGGCAAGACCACCACCACCACCACCACCACCGCAAAGATCGCGTACATGGTGCAGGAACTCGGGATCGCATCCGGCGCAACCTGATGGTGGAGCAGAAGTTTGCGGTGCCGCTTGGCGGTCATCTCTTCGAGGGGTTCATTGATCGGGTGGATCTGACCCCCGGAACCGAGAACGAGGTGGAGATCATCGATTACAAGACTGGGGGTGAACCGGGACCGGGCGAGCGGTCGAGACAGTTCTTGTTGTATGCGCACGGGTTCAAACACCTGTATCCTGAATACACGGTGCGGAGGCTGAGTCTGTAACTGCTGTCAAAGCCGAAACCGCGGGTGTATGAACTGGATGGTGCCGGGTATGTGAGTTCAGGGGTGGCACCGCTGGATGATGGTGTGCTGGCGGAGATGGGGGATGTGGCGGAGAGTATTCTTCACGATTATCGGCATGGGTTTGAC
>JAUWGA010000158.1 GCA_030606635.1 Methanosarcinales archaeon | reverse complement strand
GAGTAATGAAACTCATGCCCGCGAATCCTACCTCTCGGAACGACCGGGTTACCAGATACGGTCGCATCGGTGTACCTGAGCGCCTGCAACCGGTTCGTCATCGCAGTCTCTGCAGGAAGCACGCCTGCCATCGGGTATGCGTTCCCGTCCAGGTCGATTAAGGATTCGCAGAGGTAGATCATGCCCCCGCATTCGCCATAGATCGGAACCCCATCCGCGGCAGCGTCCCTGATCTCTTTTCTAGTCTTGCTGCGTGCTGATAGTTCCCCCACATACAACTCAGGATACCCACCCCCGAAATAGAACCCATCCGCTTCGGGCAGGTCGTCTGCAAGCGGACTCCAGAATACGAGGTTTGCATCTCGTTTCAATGAATCGATCAGGTCTCTGTAATAGAAACAGAAAGCAGGGTCACGAGCAACCCCGATCGTAATGTCGTGCCGGGTAGAGCCGTCACCGTCGCCATCATCATCGCTATCATCATCATCACCAACACCGACACCACCAACACCACTACCCCCATCCGCCGCCGCGTACCCTGTATCTCTGGTCTGCTGTGCGATATCCCGGATCGCGGCTATATCCAGATGATCCTCTGCAAGCGATTCCAGTTCGGTAACGTAATCCTTGCGATACCCCTCGTGAGCCATGTACAGTCCAAGATGCCTCGATGGAAGTTCGATACGCGATGATTTCGGTATCTCTCCGACCACAGGAACCGGGAGTTCCTGCTGGATTGCGGTCCTGACCATATCGCCGTGTCTTGGGCTCCCTACCTTGTTCAGAATCACGCCAGCGACGTTGATCCGTTCATCGAAGTCGCAGTATCCCTTGACGATCGCAGCGGCGCTTCTGGAGACGCCTTTGACATCAACAACGAGGATCACAGGCAGACCGAGCACCCTTGCGACATGCGCAGCGGATGCGACATCGCTAGAACCCATACCGTCATACAGCCCCATCGCGCCCTCGATCACGCAGATATCGGCACCGGCTGCCGCTCTAGCAAACGTCTCGCGGACGCGCTCCTCCCCCATCATGAACGTGTCCAGATTTCGGGATGCGCGTCCGCATATCGCGGTGTGGTGGCTCGGATCGATGTAATCGGGTCCCACCTTAAATGGCGCAACCGCACATCTGCGTGCAAACGCCGCCATCAGCGCCATTGCGACGGTGGTTTTTCCAACGCCGCTATGAGTTCCTGCGATCAGTATTGCCGGCATGGTTTTATCCATTGTTTGGTGAAAAAAGAAGCGTGCGACTGCGAAATCCACATCTTCGATGTCATGATACTTGGTTGGCGGCGGTTCACATATAAGTTTTGGATGATTTGAATATCGGCGTTGATTTTTCCTGCGTGACTGCAATGTTTATATCAGCGATTAAGAGAAATGGATCGTACTGTAGATGAATCCAAGAGACCCAGAGATAATGGATAAGGCTAAAAGTTATACATCTTTATAAAATTATAATATGAACATAGAGATCATAGGAACCGAATCACTGGGTGTACGAGGTCTTTGCTGTTTTGTAACGACCGCGAAGCAGAGGATATTGATCGATCCGGGCATAGCGCTGGGTTACAACAGGTACGGGCTACTCCCCCACCCATTTCAGGTAGCAGTGGATGAGCGGATACAGAAGACGATCATACAACGGTGGTCAGAATCAACCGACATAGTGATCAGTCATTTTCATGGAGATCACATTCCGTTGGCGGATGCGAATCCTTATCAGTTCAACATTAAAAAAATAACTGGATTAAACCCTGACGTCAGGATATGGGTTAAGAACCTGTCCCACCTGCATCCGATTGAAGAGAAAAGAGTGGAGTCTCTTTCTACTATCCTGAAGAACGATTTGACTTCTGCAGAAGGGATAAAGCAGGGGGCAGTGTCCTTTTCCAGACCGGTATTTCATGGGGGCAAACGTAATAATCCGCAGACGGTGATGATGACGAGGATCGAAGAAGACCGGGTCTTTGTACACACCTCTGACATCCAGCTCCTTGACGACGAAGCCATATCTCAAATATTGGACTGGGAACCTGATATCGTATTGGCTGACGGACCTCCGCTCTATATGCCCAACAAGCTTTCGGAAAAGCAGACTGAACAGGCGTGGCGCAATGCTAAACGACTATCCCGGGACGTTGGTACGTTGATTCTTGATCATCATTTAATGAGAAGTCATACAGGAGTCAAATGGCTGAAGTGGTTATCATCCGAAACAGAGAACAGAGTTATCTGTGGGGCTGATTTTATGAACGCGCCAAGGATGTTACTTGAAGCGAGACGCAAATCCTTATACAGGGATATGCCGGTCCCTGCCGGTTGGCACGAAAGTTATGGTAAAGGCAAAGTCAGTACCGATCATTACTGGAACCTGGCTAAGAGAATCTATAAAAGCATGAAGCTGGACGATCACAGATGATAATAATAAAATGTGCTAAATGTAAAAGAAAAATTTTTAAATACCAAAAGATCGGAAAAGGTAGATTATGGCACTGCTGGAATGACCGGATGATCAGGGATTACAGCGTTAGGGATGGAAACGAGGTTAAATGCCGGTGCGGTAATTTGATTGGCGTTGCTGAAGAGAAATGGGTTAATATGCGGCAACATTCGTTCACCTATTCGGGAGTGGTAACATGAAAATAGTACCCGTTACCCGTGACCGTGGAGAATCAAAGAGTGCTGCGACTGTAGACCGATAGAAAATTTCAACGAGCTTCCAACCATCCGCACGACACCACCCGGAACCTAATTCAATTTCACTTGAGTTGAATTCCATTTTAATTTTTAGAAGAATTTAAATATTGCCACTTCCATTATCCAGAACTATGAGTTTCATAAGAGACGCACAGAACGGACAGATCACAGAAGAGATAAAGACGGTCGCGAAGGTTGAAGGCGTCGAGCCGGAGTTTGTACGAAAAGGGGTTGCGAGCGGAAGGATAGTGATCCCGGTAAGCCCGTACCGGGAAACCATGTCGTGCGGCGTCGGGAAGGGGATGCGCACCAAAGTAAACGCAACGGTCGGAACGTCGTCTGATATCGTGGACATCGATCTCGAAGTGAGAAAGACCAAAGTGGCAGAGAAGGCAGGCGCGGACACCCTCATGGAACTCTCGACAGGCGGCGATCTGGTGGAAGTCAGGAAGCGCGTGATTGCGGCAACGTCGCTCTCTGTGGGAAGCGTGCCGTTGTATCAGGCGTTTATCGAGGCGATCGAGAGGAATGGTGCGGTTGTGGACATGAATCCCGACGACCTCTTCCGGATCACGGCAGAGCAGGCGAAGCTCGGAACGAACTTCATGGCGATTCATACCGGAATTAATCTCCTGACAGTCGAGCGTCTCAAGAACCAGGGACGGTATGGCGGACTGGTCTCGCGAGGTGGCGCGTTCATGACAGCGTGGATGCTTCATAACGAGAAAGAGAACCCGCTCTACAGCGAATTTGACTATCTCCTCGAGATCATGCTCGAACACGAGGTCACGCTCTCAATGGGGAACGGCATGAGAGCCGGTGCAGTCCACGACGCAACAGACCGGGCAGGGATTCAGGAACTGATCATGCATGCGGAACTCGGCGACAGGGCGTACGATGCAGGCGTGCAGGTCATCGTAGAGGGTCCAGGTCATGTGCCGATTAACGAGATCGAGACGAATATCACGCTTATGAAGAGCCTGACAAATGAGAGACCGTTTTACATGCTTGGTCCGCTGGTAACCGACATTGCACCCGGTTACGACCACATCGTAACCGCAATCGGGGGCGCAATCTCCAGTTCATGCGGCGCGGACTTCCTCTGCTATGTGACGCCTGCCGAGCATCTTGCGCTGCC
>JAUWGA010000013.1 GCA_030606635.1 Methanosarcinales archaeon | reverse complement strand
TTATGGAAGCCAAAACAACCGGAAGTTCAGTGTTTCACACTAACTACCGTATCGTTTTTTGCCCTAAATATCGGCGCAAGGTTTTTAAAGATGATATAGCTGAATATCTTGAACAATTCTTTAGGAAACAAGTAGAAAATTAAAAGGTATATCGAGGGAGTAGAACGTGACTGAACACACCACTCGGTGGCATTCATCCCCGCTAATAGATCACTCGAAGGCGATCTATCGATGCCACTGCCTGAAGGGCAGGGCATTACAAGTAGCGGGGTCTTCTGCCGCGTATCTATAAAAGCTTTTAGCCACCGATGAACACTGATTACACAAATTTTACCTACAACTCACTTGAACATATCCATGGAATCTCTTGTAACCCCGGATGACGTGACAATCCCGGCAGACGCCCCGGGGATCAGGAATGAAGAGAATTTATATGGGATTGGTTGGTATTTACGAGAGATGGAGTCGTAGGAGGCGAGAATTGGATGAACCAGACAGAACTCTTCGACATCAGGATGAGCGACGTGTCGGAAACATCGCTTCTGACACTGTATTGCCATGCCCTTGAAAGCCAATCCAGCGACCCGATCCTAAGTGATCCGAGGGCAGTTGAGATCATGAGAGCGGTGAATCAGGAACTCTCGAAATCGAAGAACAGACTGCACAGGAGGATGGTCAGGGGCAAAATCGATAAGAAGCAGGTCGTTCATATCGCGATTCGTGCAAAGAGATACGACGAGTATGTGGCAGAGTTCCTCAAGTCCTCGCCCGACGGGGTCGTGGTCAACATCGGGTGCGGGCTGGATTCGCGTTTTTTGCGTATTGACAACGGACGAGTGCGTTTCTATGACCTTGATCTGCAGGATGTGATCGGGATCAAGAGAAGGTTCTTTGAGGAGACTGACCGGTATCATCTCATCCCGTCGTCGGTGCTGGACTATGAGTGGATGGCGCCGCTCTTGCAGACCTGTGATGGTCCGTTTCTATTTATCGCAGAGGGTGTTTTCATGTATCTTCACAGAGAGGACGTGAAATCGCTGGTACTCGAACTTCAATCGAGATTTCCTGGTTCCGAACTTGTATGCGAGGTTTTTAATGATCTGTGGCTGAAGGGGGTATTGAAGGGGATTGTCAATTTCAAGATGCGAAAGGAGTTGCACCTCGGAAAGGATGCGACTTTTCATTTCGGGATCAGGGAGAGCAGAGAGATGGAGGAATGGGGTCCGGGAATTGCTTTTCTTGATGACTGGTCTTATTTTGATTCGAAGGAGGAGAAGCTTGGGTGGCTCAGGCTTATGGGGCGTGTCGGGTTGTTCAGAAAGATGCTATGGACAGTTCATTACAGGCTAAATGGGGCTGTCACGCCACCATAGTGCTGATATGTCCCACTCAACATGAGTTTTATATGGGGTGAGTTTTAATTTATCCGACATGGAACGAACAGTGGTGAATTAAATGGCAAAAAGCGTTTCGAAGATCACAAAACAACTAGTGCTCCTCGAAGCAGGTTTTAAGTGCGCAAATCCACGATGTCGTCACATAATCACGCTTGAGGTGCACCACATTGTATGGGTCAAAGACGGCGGAGGCAACGAACCAGATAATCTATTGGCGCTTTGTCCCAATTGTCACTCGCTGCATACCGCTGGACATATTCCACAAAGCGCGATCAGAGCATGGAAAAGTCTACTCGTTTCACTGAATAATCCAAATCGCCTCAGTGCTGATCTTTTACTAGTACTGTACAATGAGCAGAAAAGAGTTGAATCAAAACCTAAAACTGAAGAACAGCCACCTACTTTTCGCTTTACTGGTGATGGACTTGGAATGCTGTCTGGCCTACTGGTTTCAGGACTCGTAGAAATCTATAGTCGATACTCAGGAGCGTCCTATTTTGGAGGCGGAATGCCTTCATTTGAGGTTCGGCTCACTGATGCTGGTAAATGCCTCGTCGAAGCGTGGTTGAAAGGCAATCCAGATGAAATTAATAAAGCACTCTCTGCGGTTTACCCTGAAGCAAATAATGATCGTTGAATGTAGAATTGGTCATCATAATTCCTTTTAATCATAACGGCGGCCTAACCAACGAATGCATCTGACCTATGAGCCGGGCAGTATACATACCCAGAAGATAGATTACCGGACTCACGCGATTCAGGCATAGCACATGAGGAGCACCAACGCCTGAGTTAACAGTCCCGGCTAAATTAACGAATCGATCATGAAAACCAGCGCTGAAAATCGGAGTATCGGCACCTGCCCCATGCAGCCATGAGCGCAACCGAGCCGTCCCGCCCCGATTATATGTGTCTCTTCGAGGAATCGCTTCGCCCGGGCGTCTGCTGCCACGCAACCTGCGGATAAACGCCACGGCTCTTTTTCGTCTGCCCATGTCCCGGGCGGCGCAGTTCTCGCTATCGCGGAAACGGCAGTTTCCAGGGACCCTCGGGGATCTCTATTGCATGACCCGTTACACCGACGACGCACTTTCGTGATTCGCTTGACGGTGGATGGGGGCAGGTCGCAATCCTCGAAAGTCATGTTTGGCAGCCGTGCTACCCGGATCCTCGGCATCGATCAGACTATCATCCGAACGACTTCATGCTTCAGTAAACAGCGCTACCCTCATTTGCACTGGCTGCCTTTCTTCCTGTACGATTTGCTCGTTTGATTGGGCTAACTTAACGGCTTATTTCTGCTCCGTTTTCGCAGTTATTCCATTGTTTTAAGTATTATACGATTTGTCATATTGCTAAATCAGATACGAGTTCTTGCGGCAGATGCTGTTTGATTTCCTCTATCTCCGTCTCATACAATGCCACATGTTCAATTATAGGATCATTTGAGAGTTCGTCTCTGACCATCTTATAATTGATCTCATCTGTTTTAAAGTCAATAGCAATCATGATTTTTCCACTATTTTTACTCAACGTCCCTCCATATATATTAAATTTCTGATGCATTTCATCAAATATATTCTCGAATAGATTTATGGTCTTAATGCCTGGGTCTGCCTCTCCGACTCCTATAATCGTCATTTGGGTTTGCTGCAATTTCACAGATATCAACATATCTTCGGTGAACAAGCTTCCACTGAGATTAGCTTCACTCAAATCACAACCAGTTAGATCCGCTGTAGATAAAGAACATTTTGTTAGATCGGCACCAGCCAACACAGTGTGTGCCATATTCGCTCCTTTGAACGACTCTCCTTTCGTTCGCAGCAAGGTTGCCGCATTGCCCCCCGCGTACTTCACCTGTTCAAATGTCTTCCCTTTTGTCTCATCAATGACTTCCCACAATCGTTTTGCAGCATCTTCGGAAATCATCTCTTTCAGCAAACCGTTCATGGCATGCATCCGCGCATCCGTCAGTGCTATCGCGCCAAATGTTTCTGCCAAATATGTGATCTCCTTTCGCTCGATAGGTATTTTACATGACTTACCCTCTGCCTCGCAATAGGTCTCCATAAAAGCTGGAGTCAGACAGCCCAACTCAGCAGCAAATTTGAATGCGACAAAATACTCAGCCAAACTCTTGTGTGCAAAATCATAATAGCCAGCCGCATTTCGGTGCAGAAGTGTCTGGTTACGCAGGTCGAAGTCCCAATTGTCCAGCTTGTGCTTATCTTTAATCTTGTCTCCAAAGTACGTTTCAATTCGATCCGGTATTTCTGTATAGTGTATACGCAAATTACCGCTCTTGATCATCTCCCATGCCAGTTCACATAGAAAATACAACTTGTCAGCCGTTGTCGTGAACGTGCGTTGTGTTTCAATATTACGCAAGAGCAGCTTGTTGGTGGCATACAGATAGACCTTAGCCGGATTCTCCAGTATGTCGGCACTCACCTCCTCCAACACCGCCAGCAATAACTCTACAAGAACAGGTTTGTGTGCCATCTCGGCAAGATGTGGTGTTTTCAAAATGCGTTCTGCCGCGGCATGTCCCTTCTCGGTGCCCAGCCGCAATGTTATAACCTCGCGTATTTGATCGTCACTAAAAGGTTCTATGTGCAGAACCTCAAACCTGGGTGGCGACAATACAATGGTGCTCCTACCAAACTCCTCACCCCCAAGTATCCTTTCCGACTCTTTGGCCCAGTGAAAGTACTCTGTGCGGCTTGTGAGTAACACCTTGCTGTTTTCAGCCACCAATTTTGCCAGTTCCCAGAAATTGTCTACCACTGTCTGGGGGTCAACTTGCCGTGCCATCTCGTCAAAACCATCAAGGATCAGTAGTAACTTGCCCTGCCTGTTCATCTCTTGGAAAACTTCAAAGGCACTGCCGACGAACGGTAGTTTATATTGCTCCAGCATAGCGTCATTGATCAACTGCTGAGCGGTCATAGCCTTGGCAAACGAGCGAAGTGTGATGAGCAGTGGCAACCTTTCATGGACCGGGTCTTTGAGATAGCGATCCATCTGACGATAGGCATAGTGGCGACAGAACCATGTTTTGCCTGATCCAAAGTCGCCTAACAGTGATATATGCATCTTGCCACGTTCAGTCAGCCAATCATCTATGTACTTGTCCAGACTGGCGTGCTCATCCCGACTGGTTTCGTTCCCACTTGCATCCACTATCTGTTTGTAACATCCTAAGTCCACATACAGGTCGTGTATCTTGCTCTTTTCTACCAGCGCCTTAAGTGCATCAAAGTACGGTCCCCAGACCATCTGCTGCAAAAAATCAGGCAAAGTAAAAACCTGGAAAGCGTCATCTTCAGTGGCACGCTTGCGCGCCTCAACTGACACGCGTTTATCACTAATCAACCAACCTTGTGGAGTTTTGCGGTCGAGATTTTCATCCAGTAAATCCACGTCATCAGGAGTGATTTCTCCACCAATGCAGCGTACAAGCACTCTCTGCTTGACCGTACCCTGCTCCAATGTTGCAACCATATCCACAGTGCGATCATCATGTTGTTGAAGGTCATTCACCTCGTATCGAATTGCTTGCAGCCACGTGCGCACTTCATCTGCAAGTTCGAGCAGTGGATTACGCCTTTGTTGCATCATCTGTAACGCTTCGACAATCTCGCGCGGCAACTGCTCGGCGCGATCGTGTTCCACTACCTTGGAGTCATCAGCGATCACAATTGGGATGCCGCCCCGAGCCAACACGCTTAACACAGGTCGATTCTTGGTCTGAAATTCAGTGATGAACGCTGCATGGACGAACGAACCGTGCTGTTTTGCGTCATCGGGATGCAGCCGGATGGTCAGACTGATTACGTTACGAGCGCTGAAGACAACCTTGGTGCGGTTATGCAGCCACCAGTAAACACTGTTGCGGGGATCGAGTGAGAAGTTTTTAACCGTTTCGATAGACACACGATGACAATCCACATCCAATTCATCTGAGAAGCGCAAAAGCGAAGCCACAAGTTGTTTGCGCCCAGTCGGATCAAACTCGAACGTGTGGGGGCAATCAGTAATCGGTAGTTTTGCGTGGTACTTACACACATCCATTAGATCGTCAACGAGATCTTCAGGAATATTCTTGGCCACCGGACCAAGTACGTTTGCACCGGTGCGGTTGGCATGATCAATCCATGCGGCAGTTAGATACTGGTGGTTCTTGCGGATTGCTTTCTGCTCTTCTATGCTATATCCACTGGCTGTCTGCGCGGTAAACTCTGTTTCGAACTGCGCACCCAACTGTTCGGCTCGCTCTTTGATCTCCGGGAATTTGACTACGTCACACTGCATCCCAATGTCGTGCAGGTAAATGCCAGCCAAGAGCAGGTACATTTCTTGCTCCGAAAGGTTCAGGCCATCATTAGCATCGAGTAATTTAGCAGCAAAACCCGCCACTCGCTCGCTATGCTTAATGCCATGATCAGTGTAATCTTGTATGATGCGCGGTGCATCGGTAGCCCAAATATCCTCCACTGCCTCACGAATCATCTTAAGATTACTGCGCAGGCGATCGTCAGTAACACACTCCAGAAGTTTTTTTCCGATGTCGGTAAACTTTGCCATGACCAAATCACCCGATGGATTAACAGGGTTTATGTTGATGTGATATCGATATAATACTTTGCTTTGTGACTTCTCTACGCCTGCGCAAGGATATTTTCCACCCTGCCGCCGCACGTTGCCTTCGTTCCGATCGACTTCGACCGGCAGAGACCCGAAGACGAAATGAGGCTCTCCCTCGCAAGGGCGCTACCCGTGTTAATGCGGAGCATCGCCGAAGGCATCCAGAGAGGGTTTACTGTTGCGCACCGTAAACAAGATTGAGCCGTCCTCAAGTCACGCGGCAATGGTTCATCAACTGGTGTGCGGTTACCTCCTGAAAGCTCGGAACTCAAAAGCCACCCGACTCTTCCCCGCGTTTAGCCAGTTCTTCCTGATACGCCTTCCAGCCGGGACACCACTTCGTATGCCATCGCCAGAGCTTGCTGATCAGTGAGCCCGGCTTTCTTTCCGCGTAACTGTGCCATTTACAGGATTCACACCCCGATTCCATCGCTGATACCCCCTTATTTCGCGTTTCTTTTGATACGTGCAGAGTTCACCCGGGCGCCTCCGCCGTGTTTGCGGGGTGCCAGAGATGTCCAGATGAACCCGAAGCAAACGCAAGCACGCTGCCAGGGTTGATGCTTGCCTTCATTTCCTCACAATTATTGAGTGCATAAAATATGGAAATCTTCTCTTGATTTCATATCGGTTTATGTCCAATCTCTGAAAGATGGTTTTGATCTCATCTGGCATATACGCAGCCCTGATTGAAGCAATAAATCCGCTACCGCGGAATGGTAAGTAATACAACCACCAGACTCTTCTCAGGTCATGTATGAATAATACCCCTCCAGCCCCAACAGCCTTCAAAAGATTGCCGATGACTTTTTCTGCGTCTTTCCAGTGATGCATTGCAAGAGTGGAATAAACCAAATCGAATTCACCAAGTCCCTCCATCATCACGTCATCCGCCGCATCCATAGCGACGAAACGTACCCTATCCTCGAGTTTTTCCTCCTCGATATATTCCCGAGCAACCGTAACCATACCAGACGAGATCTCAACCGCAGTGATATGCACATCAGGGTTGTCTTCAGCAATCATAGCAGCCAGGACACCAGTTCCCGCACCAACTTCAAGATATCTCCTTCCCTTCACGCCAAGAGATTTGATATGATCTAGGAAGCTTCCATACATAATATTTCTATGGTTTTCAGCCATTTCCGCATATTGTCGTGCGTTCTCTATGCCTGAGATCGCTTCTTCATGGGATTCTATTCTTTTTGGCATCTTTCTTCCTCCTGTTTTAGATGGATCCGCCCATTACAATTGGGCTTATGTGTTCCGACTTCTGCCATCCTCAATTTCGATAAGGAATATCAAACAACGGTTCTACGGGTCACATACGCGCAAGCAAGATCGTCGATACCTTCATGCAGACCGCGCACCAGAAACTTAAGCTCCTTCAACCGGTCAAACCCAGAGCCCTGCAAAAGTTTCTCGATGTACTCGCCGCTATGCATGAAGACTGGTACATTCCAATCACTTATGATCTCAGAATAGCCCTGACTATGGCTGACAACCTCCCCTTCTTTTTCCGAGGTTTGCGCTAAGACGTTGAAAGCGAATATCCCTCCTGGTTTGATAACCCGGAAAACCTCTTTAAAGATCGGCTCCAGATCACCAATGAGGTGGAAAACGCCGCAGCAGATCACATCGTCGAAGGAGCCATCAGAATATGGAAGCGGCATCCCTCGCAGATCGAACTCCCTCAAATCATCTGCAAAATCCTTTGATCTACAGATCTCAAGCATCTCTGCAGATCCGTCGATTCCGAATACCTCCAGACCCACTCTGGCAAATGGTATGGAACCAAGCCCGGTACCTATTCAGATATCAAGCAGGCGCTCATGGGGGCTTACATACTCAAAACAGAGGCCGAAGACCACTTCGGGACCGAACCACCCGGTTTCACGAGCCTCTCGGTCGTATTCGGATGCGTGTTCGTCGTGTACGCTGATGCTGTCGTTCTTTTCCATGTTGATACACCTTTTGGTTGTTTTCAATTGTTCATATTCCCATCCACAAGCAGCCCATCCTTCACGGCAACGATCCTGTCAGCATGAGCCGCAATCTCAGGATCGTGCGTGATCATGATGATGGTGCGCCCATCCTTGATCATGTCCTCAAATATCTTCATGATCTCATCTCCGGTCTTTGTGTCGAGATTTCCGGTTGGCTCGCCCGCGAGAATGATCGACGGGTCGTTTACGAGCGCTCTTGCGATCAAAAGAACGCTGGCGCTGCCCGCCTGATAGTTCTGTCGCCTCGGTGTAGCGGATGTGTGAATTATGATAAATCGGTAAATATAATAAAGTCAATATAATAACGCTACGGCACTTCTCCCTTCCTGAGTGACTCGATCTCCTCTTCTGAGCGTATCCGCAGGAGAAACGTGCCGTAACACGGCTTGGTATACGGAAAGATCACATCATCGCCGTCAACCCCGATTGATATTGGTGGAACTCCGATCAGGTAGACATCAAACATCTTGTAACCGGGTTTGACCTTATAAACTTCCTTAAAATTCTTCGCAACGTATTCCCTGCACTCCTTAAATGACGTATTCTTAAGGAGGACCTCGTATTTCATCTGTTCTATGCATCCCATTTCATCACCCGATCTATGCGCTTCTTCAGTGGAACCGGGTTGTGACCGGTTTTATAAACGATTTTCTCGCATTCAAAATCGATCATCGACGCAAGCGCATCCGCATCTCTTCCAAAGACGATCGCAAAGAGTTTTGCGTCCGATATGCTGCTCAAGGTTGAGAGGTACGATATTCCGGCATCGTTGCGCACAAATACGAAACAGAGATCGAAGTCCACCTTCTTTTCAGCGAGATTTTCTATACAAGAGTCCAGATCGACCGTTTTTCTAACGTAATTCCCTTCCGGATCGGAGACCTTCAGAAGAGCGATAGCAGCCTTTGTCCCCGCGACTGTCACGTCAATATTATCCCTCTTGAGCCCGTTTGCAAGATAGAGTGCAATTGCGGTCTGGACTGGAGATTCCGGACACCCCAGCAGGAAGAGAGCGTTACTCATATCTAGTCACCCCCGTGCCTTTACAATCAGCGCATCCCGGATCTCGCTCGACCGGTATCTCACTCATCGTTGTATCTGCCCCATTCCAGAAGAGGAGTCTGTTCGTTGCGAGTGTTCCGGTGCATGTGATATATTTCAGAACCTCAGTCACCTGGATGCTTGCCACAACGCCGCAGGTCGCGCCGATGATTGGGAAAACGCCTTCTGGCGGATTGTTTGGGAATATACACCTCAGACATGCCGTTTCTCCCGGGATCACGGTTGTTGCCTGCCCGACAAACCCGTGAACCGCCCCATGGAAGAGCGGGATGTTCCTTGCTATCGCCGCCTTATTAAGCAGGTATCTTGCACGAAAGTTATCCATTGCGTCAACGATCAGGTCAGAGCCGCCAACGAGTTTGGAGACATTATTTTCATCAATCTTCTCTGATATGACATCTATTTCGACATCGGGATTGATTTTTTCCAGTTTTTCCCTGGCAGAATCGATCTTCATCCGCGAAACGTCGTCGCTCCAGTGCAGGATCTGCCGGTTCAGATTGCTCGGATCGACGGTATCGAAGTCCGCGATTGTGATCCTGCCGATGCCTGCTGCCGCAAGATAGATTGCCGATGGAGAGCCGAGTCCGCCGGCGCCTGCGATAAAGACGCTTGCATCCCTGACCCGCTCCTGTCCATCCGCCCCAAGTAGCGGTATCTGCCTGTCGTATCTCTCTCTTGTCATCATAGTCCTCACAATCCTTGATGCAGTATGATTCGGTCGGGGTGAGCATAAACCGTGAACCTATTCTCCCTTGCAAAGCATATCAGCGTCACTCCTGCCAGATCCGCAGTGCGAATTCCCTTATCGGTCGGGGCAGATCTCGATATCACGATCGGGATGCCGGCATTGGCGACTTTCGATACCATCATTGCCGGTTGCCTGCCGCTGCATCCTAAAACGCACGTGGATAGATCTATATTCTTAAGAATGGCGTATCCTACGACTTTATCAACAGTATTATGCCTTCCTATGTCTTCGCTCCTTGCAATCAGTCTTCCGTCAGAGAAGAGAACAGAACAGTGCGCCCCCCCTGTTCTTTCCCAGATTTCAGAGATGACCGAATCCATGACCTCACGAATATGCTCTTTTTCGATTGTAACGGAAGATTTAGTCGTGCACTTCTCGTCTGGCGTCTCTGCGTGCACGCGTATCTCGTCCCCTGATACCTGCACGCCGGAAACGCCGGATGCGAGCCCTTCGCAGACGACATGTCCTGCTCCCAGTTCCTCGAGTTGGTAGGGGGTTGCGACCAACTCGCCGATGAACTCGTTGTTCAAGTATATCCGGAAAGATTCCTCGATGCAGACGTCATCGAGGGTCTCTGTCACGCACTCGAGGTCCACGCGAGTTGCAGGCGACTCACAGACGCTCATCTCGTCGCCTCCCCGACCCATTCCAGATACCTGTCATATCCTCCGATTATCGGAAGAGCGATGATCTCAGGAACCTCGTAACTGTGCAGTTCGGTTATCTTCGAAATAATCTCCTTCATTCTCTCTTTTCTTGTTTTGATGATCAACAAATCCTCTTTTTCGGCACACGATTCCCCTTCCCACCTGAAATACGATTTGACCCCTGAAATGTTCACACATGCTGCAAGCGAATCCTCGATAAGAGCTTTTGCTATCTCTTCTGATCGGTCGGGCGGTGCCGTGCAGAGGATCACGACCGATTCATCCATCGACCCATCTCCCGCCGTCCTCTGATAGTTCCTTCTTCCACAACGGCACCCGTTCTTTCAGCTCGTCGATCACGTACTCACATGCAGCAAACGCATCCTTCCGGTGCGGGGCGCCGCACACGATGAGCAGTATGTTATCACTCACAGCAAGCGTTCCTGTGCGGTGGATGATGTCAAGCGAGGTCAGGTCGAACTGCCCGAGTGCCTCGTCTCGTATCCGCCCGAGTTCCTGCATGGCAAGTTCAGTATACGCCTCGATCTCCATGCCAACGATCTCGTCGTCCCGTACGATGCCAAGGAATGTGACGACCGCGCCTGCATCCGGGTGCTTCGCCTTCCTGATCAGCTCACCGATCTTGAAATCCTCTTCTGTAATCTCAATCATCCTAACCACCTGCCACCGGAGGGAATATCGCAACCTCGTCGCCACCCGCAAGTTCGGTCTTAATCCCGCTTAAGGACTGGATATGCCTTCCGTTTACCAGTATGTTCACATACTTCTTGATCATGCCGGATTCGTCGAATATCATGTCATGCGCGTCGTGCGGTGCGCACAACTCGGTGAGCAGATCCATCACGGTGGCGGTTCCATCCAGTTCGATGTCCTGTTCCTTTCCGAATGCCTCTCTGAATCTTGCGAATGCTTTTACCTTGATTATCATTCCGTGACCTCGCGTATGTCCCGTACCCTCTTCAATGCCTCGATCGCATCCTCCTTCTTCAGATCCCTCTTCTCCACTTCGATAAACCTCCTGAAACGCTTGAGAGCGTCGCCATCTATTACGCCCTCCGCAGCGTCGAGTATCCGCTGGTAGGTCCTGTCAGGGAAGTAGAGGGATTTTGCGATCTTTAGAACCTTCTCGCAGGTATCTCTGTCGATCACTCCTTCTGCTTCCGCTATCCGGAGATTGTACCGTATGTTGACCAGCGGCTCAGAAATGGGCTTGAAATACACCGGCTCAAAGAAGAGAGCAACCTCGTCGTCTGATATGAGTTTTCCGCTCTTGTACCACTCGTATATCTTTCCAACCCCTTCCATCCCGTACAGATCCAGTTCAGATGCCCTGAGTGCCCCCATACTCGATGATCCGATCATCCTGACCCCTTTCTTCAGAGCATGGAGGATCTCCCGGTGAGCTACCGCAGAATCCTGGAAGAATACGCCGTCTATGAGACATATAATCTCTGCGCCATCGTTAGCCGCTCTGGAAACGTCTCCTCTCTTTGCAGGCGGCAGGTACTCTGCATCAAGGATATCCTTTGCAGTCTCCTTATCCACGCTTGGTCCTACGAAGACGACGATTCTTGTTCCTTTCATCTTTACACCGCGTCCCGATCCGCTCAGAATCCATCGCATAGACCTCCAGTCCGGGAACGATCACCCTGACAACGGGAACATCGATTTCGCTCCTTGTCAGGTCCACAACGATCGCGCGATCCATGCCGGCACCTTCGAGATTCCGGATCATGTATCCTATGTCGTCCAGAAAATCGTCGCTCTCAAACGATGTGATACTGTCGAAATCCCTGTCCCCCTCCCCGGTTCCATCGGATGCGCCAAACCAGTGCCTGTTGATCCTCTTTGTCCGCTCATAGCCGATCTTCGTCCGGAACTCTGCGACCGTGGTGTCCTCTCTTGCGCCATGTATCTGGGTCAGTCTGCTCTGGGCAACCTCTGTTATCGCCCTTAACATCGCAACATACGCATTCGTATGCGTGCCCATCCCGATCGTGAGGAGTGCAGGGTCTTTCAGCAGGAGGTCATCCGAGACAGCAGCAAACGTCGGGATGCCGGTGTCGCTTGTCATGTCCCTGATCTGCACCGAGACTTCTGCATCCGAAAATCTGTCCATGAGATCTCCGACCATGCCGTTATCGGGGCTTATGATGTTCGGACCGGCATTCCGGGACGCCTCGACAAGCGACCATGCGTCCCTCTCGATCACCTCTGAAAGCCCGTGGAATATCGCCTCTTCGAGCTCGTTTCCTGATGCCAGGCCGTTCGTGTTCGTCCGGAAGAGTGTGGCGTGATCCTTGGAAAGCGGAAGCGGATGGAATACGGCACTTGCAGGCACGAGTATCTCCTCGTCATTCACCAGATCGTATCCGTTGATCCATTGAATGCTCTGATCGGGGTCTGTTGATTGCGGCAGGATCAGTTCATCAGGATTAAGGGCGTTTCCGCAACTGTCCAACTCCGAAAACCTCCCCGTCACCATTTCCCTGTCATGAACCTCTGCCGAGTAGCGCTCTATGCCCTCCATCATCGCCGAGACCCCGGCTTCTTCCGGAGTTGCCCCTTTACCATTGTAGACCGAGATCGCGCCATCATCCGCGGTCGGTCTGATGCTCGAGAAGACCGGTATGCCGATCCGGTCAAGGTCTGTTATATCAGCAACCCTTGTTATGCCAGCCGTCACCATCTTCGACTTGATGCGGGAGAGCGTCTCCTCCGGAGGAACTGCTCTGTGCGTGTCTTTTTTATATTTTTTGGTGCATGATTTTAGTCTCACCGGATCACCTCGTTTACTTCGAATGACGCCTACTTTTATATACGAGTATCGACTAACATAACAATTGTTAAGTATATAAAGGTTGTGATTGCAGCATGAAAGTCCCTTGCGAAATTGCGGTATGGTATGCGCTCCCCGCCATCAGATCCGAACTGGCAAAAGAGCTTGCGAAGGTGATGTCCCAGAAAGAGATATCAGAGATACTCGGAATCACACAGGCGGCGGTTTCGCAGTATGTATCCAACAAAAGGGGGTCCAAGATCGAATTGCAGGATGATGCCAGAGCTGCCATAGCAGACCTTGCAGACGATATCGCCAGAGTTGGCACCGTTGATCCGACGCAGAGGATATGTGAGATATGCAGGAAGATCCGGGAGGATGAACACTGCGAGATCTGCCCTGGATGATCCGATCGATCGTGATTGGGAGTCCTCGATAGTAAATTCGACATTCGTACGTATTCTTCTTGCATCACAAAGTCTTTCGATTTATAGAAATGTTTAAGTACCATTAGTTACGTATATATTATCGGACAGGTCAATCAATAGACCAGTCCGAACAAAATGAGGTAAGAAACATGAAAAATCCCAACCAGAACTACACCCACAACGAACCGCGAAAGGAGAAAGACTCGTTCAGGCGTACCGCGCAGGTGCCGATCACGGTCCCGAAGTACCGGGTCACTATCGAGCATGGATCGATCGGGCGCCCCCGGGAGGGGTGGGTGCCATGATCAGAAATACAATCGATCAGAAGCCGCCAATTCACGCAACCGGAAGTGTTACCCGGTTTGCTTGCAATAGGATCAACCGAGGTTGGTAAAATGGGCGTCGAAGAATTGATGCAGGAAGTCGTGGAGCAGCTTGAGAAACTGGTCACCACCAGGACCATCGTCGGTGAGCCGATCACGGTAGCAGGCAAAACCGTGATACCGATCAGCAAGGTGTCATTCGGATTTGGCAGTGCTGGCGGCGAGGGCAAGCATGGCGAGGAGAGCGGTTTTGGCGGTGGCGGCGGTGGCGGCGCAAAGATCGAGCCGGTCGCATTCCTCTTGGTATCAGAAGACGAGGTCAAACTGCTCCCGGCGACAGGAAAGGGCATAGATATCGGAAAGATCGTGGAGGCTGTGCCTGAAGTCGTGGATAAGATAAAATCCATGAGAGGAAAGAGGGAGAAGGAGACAGAGAAGACGAAGGAGAAGGAGCCGGAAAAATCCGCAGACGAGAATTGAGGGGGGTGGTATCTTGCATCCCTCTCTTCTTATTTTTTTATCGCTCGTCGTATCAACGCTTACACTTGCACTGATGCTTCTGTTATGGATTCCGTTCGTCTGCCGGTTTGAACTGAAGCGAGACCCTGGTGGGGATCCCGTGCAGAGAATCGAGGTGCGATGGTTGTTTCTATCCCGCGTCATCGATGGTTTCGCAGCCACCGAGCGAGAAGACCCGAGAGATGAGAAGGTAGATGCGAAAATGGAGGTCAGGCGTATCTCTGGACTGTTTCGCACGCTGCACCGTCCTGTGACCACGCTGGCGCGGAGGGTGGCGCAGAGAATCAATTTCAGGGAACTTTCATGCCGCGCAACATTCGGACTTGATGATCCAGCTGAGACCGGCATGTTATCAGGGTTCCTGTACGCAGCTTTTGCCCCACTGACCCGTTCTCCTGCTGTCTCGGTCCGGCTGCATCCGGTCTTCCATGAGCAGGCATTCGCATACCGCGTCCGGGGTTCGCTTGGCGTAACGGTCGGGCGAATGATCATTCCGGTCATCACGTTTCTGTGCGACAGGGCGGTTCGCGGGATGATTGTGAGGCATGTCCACGGCTCTTCGTCGTCTTCTGACAGCGTGCCCCGGACGAGGGGTGCAGAAGTGCTCGCCGGGTAGTTGTTAGCCCGGAGTATATGCCACATTTTCTGATTTCAGGTATTACTTATTGCAAATAACTTTGCAATGCAAAGTCTTATATACTACAAACTGCTTTACGTTAATGTACGGAGGTACATCATGGCACAAGAAACCGATCTCAAAGAACTTGAGAAGAGGGCATACCGAGATTCTCAGCAGGACGGTTTGATGGAAGTTATGATGGGGCTGATCCTCATGACATTCGGAGGATTCTTCTATTCCCCCATCTTTGCATTCTATATATTATTGATAGTATTCTCCGGAAGGATTGTGGAGTTCGTCCGGAGGCGGTACACGTATCCCAGAATCGGGTTTGTCAAATTCCATAGGGAAAATCCAAAGGATGCCCTGACAGGCGTCCTTCTCTTCGAGTTTGCAGTTATCGTGATCATTTTCACTCTGATCTCTCTTTTTGGAAATGTAAAGGATTATTCCCAGTGGGTGAACTGGGCGCCACTGTTCTTCGGGATGATCCTGGTCGGACCCTTCGCTCATGCGCAATCCAGATCCGGGAGCGTCCGTTACACCGGATATGCGATCCTATCAGTGGTTTTGGGCGTTTTCTTCTCTTTGATAGAATTTGGATCCGGATGTACGGGATTGATACTGTATCTGGTTCTCATAGGTGGATTTTTAGTCCTTAGCGGTCTGGCAATCTTCATCCGATTCCTGCGCAAGTATCCGCTTTCCGGAAACGGAGATGCATGATGGCAGCAAGTGAAACCGGTGAAGATCTCCACCCCATCGCTGGAATCGACCGCCTGATCCACGAGCCGGCAAGGCTCATGGTCATGGCATACCTCTACGTCGTCGAGAGCGCAGACTTCCTCTTTTTGATGCGCCAGACCGGGCTTACGGCTGGCAATCTCTCCTCACATACGAGCAAGCTTGAGGCTGCCGGGTACATCGAGGTCGTGAAGGAGTTTGTGGATAGAAAGCCGCATACGCTGCTCCGACTGACCGATGCGGGCAGGGATGCATTTCGGGAGTACCGGGAGGGGATGATGCAGGTTCTTCGATGAACCGTCCCTATGACATAGAGACCAGACACCCGATATTGATTTATGCCATGGTTTTATTGAGTTCTGGCTCGGTTTGTTTTTGGATGTGACGTTAGATCTATGCTGTGTTCTGCAGCACTGGAATCAGTCCGGTGACACCGAATGGCGTAACATATCCATTGAGTAGAGATGCTTATATTACAGTTCCAAAGGAAGTATCAATGATGAAGATTCGGTTTTACCTGGACCCGAAGACAAACGCCTCACACATCCACCGCCATAAAGTAACCAAACAGGAAGTGGAAGATGTCCTATCGCATCCCGGTGAAGACCGCATTGGGCACGAGGGGGCACGAGTTGCCATTGGTCAGACCCGATCCGGCAGGTACCTTCGTGTCATCTATGTGCCAGAACCAGAGAGTATATTTGTGATAACCGCATACAATTTATCAGGAAAAGCACTGATAGCTTACCGAAGACGTATCAAAAGGAGAAAATGAGACAGAATAAACTCCCACCAGGATGGAATGAAGAGCAGGTACAGCGTGTTTTAGCGCATTATGAGAGCCAGACTGACGAAGAAGCCGTTGCCGAAGACGAAGCTGCTTATGAAGATTCCGGAGATACGTTTATGAAAATTCCATACAAATTGGTCCCCATTGTCCGTGATCTGATTGCGCAGACCAGTTCTGCCGAACGTATGAAAAAGTTAGACGTGTAGCGATTTGTGGTTTTATCCCCCTTCCAAATCTCTTTTCTTCTATGTTCATGGATTTTCTGCGGACTTTAAGCCTGATCTGCAATTTTTTTATGTGCCTGCTGCTATGCTTAACGTCCGCACCCAGTAAGAATCGTTCCAGCGAAGACCTCCGAGCCCAATCGCTGGAATCGACCGCATGATCCACGAGCCGGAAAGGCTCATGATCATGGCATAGCTCTATGTCGCCCGGGAGCGCTGGCTTCCCCTTCCTGATGCGCCAGACCGGGCTTGCGGCTGGCAATCTCTCCTCGCATACGAGCAAGCTTGGGGCTGCCGGGCATGTCGAGGTTGTGAAGGAGTTTGTGGACAGAGAAAGCCGCATACGATGCTCCGGCTGACTGATGCTGGGAGGGATGCTTTCCGGGAGTATCGGGAGCAGATGATGCGGGTTCTTCGGTGAGGTGACTAACGATTAAGAGTAATTGAATTCAAACGACAATGCATGACGATAAGAGGTTGGGTAAGTTTAAGTATCGCGATGATGCTGTTTTATAACGCATGAGGTGGTCTTCAAATGCCGAACGGTGAATCGCGAACGTCAGGAAGAGTTGC
>JAUWGA010000039.1 GCA_030606635.1 Methanosarcinales archaeon | reverse complement strand
ATATTTTTTGAATATCTAAAAACGTTATCAGTAGAAATTATGCAAAAATGGATGGCGACCTGCGGAATGTGAGATGAAACCTCGATCAGTAATTTCATGCATCTGCATGAAACATTGATCAGTAATTTCATGTATCTGCATGCAACATCGATCAGTAATTTCATGCATCTGCATGACATACCAAGGTTTATATATGAGCCATGGTACTAAATTATCATGAATCCGGAAATGATCGAAGCGGAGATCGGGGAAAGGGCATGGAGGTACGCCCTGGCAAACGGTGCCAAATATCTGCTACTCATAAAACGTGGCGATCCTGATTCTGATTGCCTGGTCAAGTCTGCGAAGGAAGCCAACTTGTCCGTAAAGATCATCGATGTCACTGATAAAAGTCCATTAGGACTGTTAGACGACTTTTTAATCCAGACCGTGGACTTACCTTGTATTTATGACCCAAAAGAAGGTTATGCAATCTATACCGGATGCCCTAAACACGGTGAACGAATATTATAGGGGGGATTTTTATGTTAGAGGATATTGGATACTACAAACAACAGCTGGCAGATGCAGAGCGACAACTGGTAACTGCACGCGAAGATGCTGACGCATTGAGGGAAGACATGCGAAATATTCGGGCGGATCTGAGATCGGTGCGGGGGGATCTTATCAAGTCAACCGACGCAAACGAAACTCTCAACGCAACTATAACCGATCTTAATAGGTCCGTAGAACCGCTACGTACAGGGGTAGTATCGGCTGGCACCGGAATTTCCTGCATCGACTTTTCTCTAAGCACTGTGTTTGAAGAAATGGATACGCATTATACCGCATCCTATGTAGAAAATAACCTCCCGTCGGATATGATTGAAATTCTTTCGGACCACGGGCTAAAAATGACAACGTGGGCATTAGTAGGGTCTAAAAGATTCAGCAACTATTTTTCTGAAGCATATCCCGAGATGCTCAAAGAACACTTTAAACATGACACTAAAACAGCGGATGAGACGACTAAACTGGAACTTGAAGCACATTATAAAGTTGCATTGGGTAAGCTTAAGGATATTGTCGATAAATACGCAGAAGAAGCAGCCGATGCCTTAGAGAAAGTAAAAGGTGCTAAACGCGCAGCCCTTAAAGAGAATGATAAAGAGGGGATGGCACGAGCGAAAGACACTGAAACAATAATACTTAAAGGTCTGTATTGGTACATAACGAAAAAGTTTAGAGCTTTAGAAGCTAAAGCTAATAAGCTTCGTTCTGCAGGCGAGTTAGTTCCACCCGATCTGATCGATCAAGCTGAACTTTTCATGAAATTTGCATCGCATTGTGATGGAGCCAATGCAGCATACATAAGAAAATTCGGTCATGCTGGAACATTTTTGGCGTACCTATATTCCACCGGCATGGACATATCTGACGTGGATGTGGATGTGTTCAAGTCCTATCGCGTTGACATGGCAAAGATCAGAGGTATCCGGACGGAAACAGTGAAAGCTCACGGCGCAACGATCGTAGAGACCTGTGATTACCTCATAGACGACCAAGTGAATAAACACAGGTGCAAGTATCTACAACCTCTTGGAAAAATACCTAAATATAAACCTCCTGCCTCAGAGAAAGACCTGCCAAGAGAAGCATTCAATCTGGATGTGGCATTATCAAGGAGTAAGGTTATAGCGGTTAGCGGCGATATGAGCAAGATATATGGGAAGCTCCACACTGTAAAAGCATCTAAAATCCCTGCCATAAATAAAGACCTGCCACTGCTCGAAATTTGCCTACGCATATCTCGTGAAACCGGTCTTCGATATACATTTCTCAAAGCAATCCGGTGGGGGCATTTCCGTACCGACAAAAAGGATGCGCAGACCACAGATGGTAAATCAGTGTACTGGTTAGATCTGGTGAATACAGAAGAAGATGAGAAAAGGGGGTTATTTTCACTGAAGAGTGTTGTTTCTGGACACAAAGAAATACCTGATAATGACTTTCTACGTATTTCAAGGAAATTGCGCAACCAGATTGTTGCATATAGGAACGATACGAAGCATAAGAATGTAAAAGATACTGACTATGTATTCGACCGTTGCGCCCTTCTCGGTATGTCCAGAACACCCACCAATACAGCGAGCTATTTATCGCTTGATTCGTGGCGCGGCACACTCCTTGAAGGCGTATCTAAAATAGCAGGAGTGGATGTAACAATTGAACCGATGACATTCAGGAACTCCTATTATACGCTGATGTTAAAGACACTGAGAGGGGATTTAGCTTTCAAAGATTGGACTGGCGATGAACGCGGTACTGCAAACGCAAACTATAAAGCGGTCTCGACTACCCTTAAAATTCCACCGATGTATGAAGGAAGTCTAACCTACAATGAGATAGTGACGCGCATCTTCGATAATGAATGATCATGCACCACGTTCATGCACTGGCATGTACGCCTGCTGATTGCGGTTTTAAGTAGTGGGTAGGTAGTGGGGGAGAGCGCACCCCGACGCGCTGTATGTAGACCCTGCATGAAGTCATGCAGACTATACATGAAAGTGGTTAAAGGGATATTAACCCTGTAATCCAGTATTGGGGGTGCATAACTGGTTTACAGTTCATGATCTGATTAAAATATAGCATGATTTATGAGTTAATACATCGATTCTAAAAACCGTTATCAAGCGACATCACAAAAAAGTTTTTTAAAAAAAAACGTCCGACTGATAGCGTTTTTCTTCGACCACAAAGGTTATATTGGAGCTATGCGCCAAATCTGATGACGTTGGTTTTCCACTGCTGTGTTGAGAACCAACACACAAGCATCCCGTCATAAGATGTGGGTTACAAACCAACGTCACCATTTTATTCATGAAAATATTGAACTCGATGTACGGGCAGGCAATCGGCGACATGCTCGGCGAGCCTGTTGAGGGGCTCACCCGTGAAGAGATCGCAATGCAGCACCACTCCATCACAGGTTTCATAAGCCCGCCATCGATCACCGACGACACGATCATGACGCATCTCGTTGTGCGGTCGATCTGCGAGACCGGGCGGGCGGATCGCCGGCATATCGCACAGACCTTCCTTCGGAACCGTGCGCGCATACCGCGAATGGGGCCGACCACGGCTCAAGCACTATTCGGACTTGCAGATGATCCTGATTTCACACCGACCACAGGAACGACCGATGGCGCGGCAATGCGTGCTCCTGCGATCGCATGGCTATTTCCCGCGGATCGGGTCATCCCAAACGCCATCGAATCCTCGCTTGCGACGCACGGTGCACCGGTTGCGATCGCTGGCGCATGTGCGGTTGCGTGCGCCGTGTCCAAAGCGATTGCTGGCGCGGATATCGAAACGGTCATACGCGCTGGCGTGCATGGCGCCCGCGAAGTATCAGGCGATCTCGCATCCCTTATCCTGGAGGTGGTCTCGCTTGCATCGCAGAGATCGCTCGAAGACGCCATCGATATCACCGGATGCGGGATCGAGACTGAGGAAGCTGTGCCCGCGGTCTTTGCGATCATCTCGAAGCATCACGATTTCCGGAGTGCGGTTCTTGCCGCAGTGAATCTTGGTGGCGACGCCGACACCATCGCGGGCATGGCAGGCGCGATCATAGGCAGCATGTCGCCGATTCCCCGCGACTGGATCGATGCATGCAGGGGTCAACCAGAGGCGATGATCATGGAGTCGTGGAGATGCGTTTCACGCTTCACACGTTCCACCGGTCATCGAGCGGGAACATCTCATTGATCCAGATCAGGGTCTTTTTGTCGTGGATGATCCGGTATATCCTCGAGAGCACCGTACAATCCTTGCCAAATGCGCTGCTCTTCAGATTCAGAACTCCGATCTCCACGATCTCCCTCCTTGACTCGATGTTGTGCTTCTGCATGATGCGCCCGATCGGGATGTCCGCACGCATCAAGTCCTCTTCCATGCCCTCTGGCATCTGCCTGATCGGGGCTAACGATCTGGCATAGACATACGCCACATCCCCGGCACGCAAAAGGACGGTGCGCTCATTGACCTGCTCGCCCACAGGTATATCGAGCAGTCTGGCGATCTCATCATCTGCTCTAGTGATGTGCTGCTGCTCTGTCTCGACGCTGACATGCTTCTTTGTCATCAGTTCGAGCAGGTGGGTGACCGAGCCGTCGGTGCCTGCGCAGATGCGAAGGCAGGTCGGAAGATCGAGTTTGTATAAGCGGTCGGTGACGTCCATTGTATCCTCTACTCTGTTTCCTCGGTCCCCTCCACAAAGATCGTCTGCGATGGGTACGCGATCTCAACACCCAGTTCCTCAAGGAGCTGCATGATCTTCAGGTTGAACCGCTCACGAACCGCAAGAAACTCGTTCCACACGGTTGTCTTTGTGAAACAGTAGATGAAGATATCAAGCGAATACGCGCCGAACTCGGTGAAATGAACCATGTGGAAGTTGTGATCGAAACCGGAATCTTCTTTTATGATCCGGTTGATCCCCTCGACCACCTCTTCCATCTGTTTCCTGCTCGTTTTATAAGAGACCCCGAGATTGAATTTTATCCTCCGTTTCTTCATCCTGGTGAAGTTCACGATCTCGGATTTGATGAACCTGCTATTCGGTACGGTCACGAGTGCCTGATCGAACCTGCGTATCCGTGTGGACCGAATCCCTACATCCTCCACAGTCCCCTCCACATCCCCGACCCGCACCCAGTCGCCGATATGAAACGACCGATCCGAGAAGACCGTGACCGATCCGAAGATGTTACTCACGGTGTCCTGCGCTGCCAGAGCAAGCGCAAGCCCGCCGATGCCGAGACCTGCCAGGAGCGATGTGACATTCCAGCCGAGATTCTGCATCAGGAAGAGGACTGTAAGCGTCACCACAACGACTTTGAGAGTCTTTATAACAAGCGGCACCAGTTGCTCATCGAGTTTCGTCTCTGTCTTCATGGTCACCTGATAGAGGTAATGGGCAACGACATCGATCAGGTTGAGCAGGAGCAGGAGCGCAACGAATGCGAATGCGAGCGTGAAGAACGAATAAAGGACCCATGCGATATCAAAGATTCCAATCTGTTCGGGCAGATTAAGCGAAGCTACGGCAACATAAATTCCGCATACTATGATAAGGTAACCGAGAGGGGATTTGAATGCGGCTACGAGCAGGTCATCGATCTCGGTCTTTGTCTTTTTGGCAAGCTCCGCCAGTTTCTTCTCGAAGAGGTACAGTGCAAGTTTGCGCAAGGCAAGGGTGAAAAATATGATTAAGAAGAACGTGACCAGCTCGGCTGTTGAAATGCCGAGAGAATACTGATCGAACAGATTCTTGATATCTTCAAGCATGGTATCCGGTCTGTTGTTGATGGATTATGAATTTTTTCATAAGTCTGTTAGTATGATCACGTTTCCCCTGCCCTTCTTCACCTTCTTGACCAATCCCCGATCCTCAAGATCAGTTATCATCAGACTCGCCTTCGCTTCCGAGCAATTGAGCCGCATCCGCAGGTCTTTTTGTGTGATCCTGCCTTCATGCGCCCCGATAATCGAGAGCACCCTCTGCAGATCAGATGGGATCGCTGATTCCGCATCCCCCTGTTCTAACTCTTCCAATTCTCCCGGTTCTTCCGATTCTTCTGGCGCTACCGATTCTGGCTTCACCGGTTCATATCCATAATCTTCTTTTCCATTCGTTCCATCTGTTCCACCCTTTCCGTCGCCCTTTTTACCCCTTTTCCACAAAAACAGGGCAGATACGATTGCCAGAACCGAGAGGATGCCGATTGCATAGAGTATTACTGTAGAGTCCTCTTCATCTTCAGGGAGTTCTTCGTAATCGAAGAGATCCTCGCTGAAATTTATATCCCCGTACAGGTACGCTTCCTCAATCGGTGGAAACATCAGGAGATCGAGCACAAAGTCGCCATCCCCAACGATCGTGATCTCTTCTTCGGAATAATACTCGAGCAGATTGCCCCCGTAATATTCGGCACGGATCATGTACGATCCTTCCGGCAGATCGAATGTGTAACTGCCGGAAGACGCGACCAGCTTCTGCGGCGGCGTCGAATTCACCAGAACGATCGTGTTCTCGAGTGCTTCGAATGTCGACCACTCATACGTGGTTCCGTGCACCACAGCAGCGGACGCTGATGGTACACAGACCACGAGTATCGCGATAAGTAGCAGACATATTCGAAGCATCAGAACGTGGCAAGTTTCCCTTCTGCGACCAGTCTGGTAATGTCTGTTATGTTTGCAAGCGACCTATCGATGATCTCCTCGATCTCCCGATGCAGCGCACTCATGTCAGCCCCCTCTGCAGGAACGATTCCGGCATCAGCAACGAGCGGCTGGTCGATCGGCTTACCGATCTCGGATAACATGCGGATGTATATCTCCTCGACCCCGTCCACGGTCTCAACCACCTCGGATGCGATCTTGTTGGTGAGCAGGTTGTATATCTTCCCGACATGGTTGACCGGGTTCTTGCCGCTCGTCGCCTCCATGCTCATCGGTCTGTACGGCGTTATCAAGCCGTTGCACCGGTTGCCGCGTCCGACAGACCCGTCATCCCCCATCTCTGCCGAGGTTCCGGTCACAGTCATGAAGAGCGATTCGTTTTTGAGGTCGTCTGCGGTATTGATCAACACATTGATCTCACGATCCGTGCAGCCACACGCCATGTTCTCGACGTGATCGCGCAAACTCTCTGTTACGCTGATGTAATGGTCCAGATCGTCGAGATGGCGCCCGACCATTGCGCAGGCAACGACCAAGGTGATCTTGTCCTTGTCGCGAAGTCCCATGATCTTGGTGTCCTCCCCGATCGCAGGAATCTTCTTCCTGAGATTCATCAATTCACGTTCGGCCTGGTACACGATCTGCTCGGTCTCTGATAGCGGCGCAAACCCTACGCCAAAGGACGTGTCGTTCGCACCTGGAATCGTTCGGTGGAAGACGTCCCTCAGGTCGGACGAGCCCTCCCCGAGTTTGCAATCAAGAATGATATCGCGCTCCACATTTAGGTTCAGGATGTTCTCCTTGAGATAGTCCCGGGCTGCCTGTAGTGCAGTGGTATCGGTCGGGATGTGTACGCCATCGAACTCCTTAGTGGCTCTGCCGACCAGCAATATGTAAATCGGCGAGATCACCTCTCCGCCACCGAACGCAGGGTAGGATCTGCCAGCCACGATCTGCGTCTCATCGGTGTTGTGGTGCAGCACTGCCCCACAGCGATCCATGTACTCGGCGCAGAGTGCCTGACTGACCGCTTCGGCAAGTCCGTCTGCGATGCTGTCCGGATGTCCGATACCTTTCCGCTCGACAAGTTCGATCTCCTGCTTCTCAATCGGAGTCTGCCTGAGCGGTTCCACCTTGATATTTCGTGTCATTGGAAGTACCTCTGTGATGAAGTGTATCTGTGCCGATGATATAAGATATTCTGGTCGGCTATATGACCGCCAGAAGAGTTGATATATCCCGCATGATAACATACAATACACGGTGGTCGAATGCCATGAAAGTGCGTGATGTTATCAAGATGATCGAATCAGATGGCTGGTATCCGGTTACGATGAATGGGGAGCCATTCGGCAGTACAAGCACCCGACCAAAACGGGAAGGGTGACCTTTCGCCGGGTCATCCCAGCCACGATTTGGCTCCCGGAACATTAGGCAGCATATTAAAACAGGCGAAACTAACTGAAAGGAGATAATTATGTACAAGTTTTTAGTTGTTATCGAAAAAGCAGACGAGAACTACTCATCATATTCGCCAGACCTGCCCGGTTGTGTAGCAACTGGCAGCACACACGAAGAAGTTGAGCAAAATATGTATGACGCAATCGTACTGTATATGAAAGGATTGATCGAAGATGATGCACCAGTTCCGGCATCACAAGCTTCTTCAGAATACCTCATGATCGGGGAGCATGTCACAGCCTGACCGATATTCCGGATTGCAAGCTCCAGCCGCCCGCCCGATCTGCGTTGGGGCGTGAGCGGCTACAAGCGCGTCATATCGTTCGACGCTCTCATGATCCTGCAGGCGGCGTGTGGGAACATAGATTTATCATAACTCCTGCCCATGGGTGAAGTATCAACCCGGTTAGCAGATACAAGGTGAAAAATATGAGAGCGCTTCAGAAACAGTATGTCGTAGATGGGAAGGGACAAAAAACAGCAGTGATCCTCTCGATCGGGGAGTATGAGGAACTGTTGGAAGACCTCCATGACCTATCGATCATCGCCGAACGCCGGGATGAGCCCACAATAGCATTTGAAGATATTAAGAAAGGGCTGAAAGAAGATGGGATCTTATGAAATTCGATGGAAGAGTTCGGCAGCACGAGATTTGCACAGCATTGGCCTGCAACAAGTCCCGCGGATTATAAGAGCCATTGAATCACTTGTCGACTTCTGGATGGGTGTGATGTTTGCATGCAAATGCCGCAGACAGCAACACTTAAACATCAGGTGACCACCCATAGAATTAATGAAGGATCGAAGCAGCCACGACACCAGCAGCGACAAGAGCCGCGAGAAGGAAGCATCTGCCCTATCGGCAGTAACGCTCATTTCCGACGGGATGATTGTCGGCATCGGCACGGGTTCGACCGCGGCGTATGCGATAGCAGAACTCGGAAGGCTGGTTGCCGGTGGGCTTGATATCCTGTGCGTGCCGACCTCATACCAGTCAGAGATGCTTGCAGCGCAGCAGAAGCTACCGATCACGACGCTTTCGGAGCACCCAAAGCTCGACATCGTGCTCGATGGTGCGGACCAGATCGACAGGAATCTCGTTGCGATCAAGGGAGGGGGCGCTGCACACACCCGAGAGAAGGTGATCGCACACGCTGCATCGAGAGTGGTTCTGATGGCGGATCACGAAAAAGTCGTCCACGGACTTAATCATGAGGTTCCGATCGAGGTTCTGCCGTACGCAAGAACGCTTGTGGAACGCGGGGTGCGTGCACTTGGCGGGATACCTGAGCTTCGGATGGCAGCCCGGAAGGATGGTCCTGTGGTCACCGACAACGGAAACTTCGTAATCGACGCTGACTTTGGCACGATCGACGATCCCGCGCGATGGAGTGATGAGTTAAACGCACTCGTCGGCGCACTCGAGCACGGGATATTCTTAAATGTGGACGAGGTGCATATCGGCACCTCGGATGGGGTCAAAGTGCTGAAGCGGTAGGGTTACACAAGCAATCTTGCAGGAATCTTCTGTTTCGCAATCAGGTCGCCGTAGTGTTCCTGCTCGCGTATCACATCCACAGAGCCGTCAGAGACCATAATCTCTGTACACCGGCACCGCCCGTTGTACTGGGAACTCATGCTGAATCCGTACGCTCCGACATCGAAGACCGCTATCACGTCGCCGGGTTCTATCAGGGGCAGTTTGCGGTCTCTCGCAATGATATCGCCTGATTCACAGATCGGTCCCACAATATCGTACGTCTCCTCCCCTGCGAGGTCTGCCTTGTTCGCAACAGCCACCTCGTGGTACGCATCGTACATCGCAGGGCGGATCATCAGGTTAAGACCGGCGTCAACGCCAACAAAGTTCCTTGCGGACCGCTTCACAGTGGTAACCCCGGCAAGTAGAAGACTTGTGTCGCCAACGATGTATCTGCCTGGTTCGAGCACGAGTCTCGGAGAGATCCCGATAGCCTCGGACCGGCAGCGGAAGATCGGAAGGATCGTATCTGCAAGATCGTGTGGTGTAGGCGTCGCCATATCCTTCTGGTACGGGATGCCAAGCCCGCCGCCCATATCCACAAACTCAAGTGTGATTCCAAGCCGCGTGATCTGTTCCGCGATATCCATCATCCGCTCCACCGCCTCCCCAAAAGGCGAGACATCAGTGATCTGCGACCCGATATGGCAGTGGATGCCGACCGGATTTACCCCTGGCAGTTCCTTTGCCTCTTCGTACGCTTTCAGGACGTTCTTGTACCCGATCCCGAACTTCGAGGATGCAAGACCTGTCGCAATCTTCGGGTGTGTCTCTGGCGATACATCGGGATTGACCCTGAATGCGATATCGACCGCCTTTCCGGATTTGATCGCCAGATCCGAGAGCGTGTGCAGTTCGTCCATCGAATCCACTGAAACACGCACCCCCGAGTCGATCGCCATCTGGAGTTCGTACGCTGTCTTTGAGTTGCCGTTAAAGAGAATCCTATCATGCTGGATGCCTGCAAGGAGCGCGGCATAGAGTTCGCCATCAGAGAAGACATCAGCGCCTGCGCCCTCCGACGCAAGGATCCGCAGGACGGAAAGGTTCCAGTTCGCCTTTGCAGCAAAGTAGATGTCAGCGTCAGGAAACGCGCTTTTGAATGTGCGGAAGTTCTCGCGTATGCGCTTCTCGTCGATCACATAGAGCGGTGTGCCGTATTCGTGTGCAAGCGAGACTGTGTCGACCCCGCCGATGGTGAGGTGATGGTTCTGGATGCCGATGTGGTTTGCCTTGGACATGGAAACACTTCCACACCATTCATGGCTGCATCTTAATAAAAGGTATCTGTTTTGGGGTTATCGGCTTGATACCCCCAAGTCGATGGTCTTATGTGTATTGCTCACGGACCACTGGAAGTCGATCTTCGGGCATTCTCGGGGATGACTTTGGTATAGTCCTTGCAAGCGCACAGCGCAATCAAAAACGCACCACCTCCGAAACTTGCGACGCAGTTCGTGGAATTTGTGATAGGCGGGGCGGGACTTGGCGTGTTTCAAGAATGGAGCAGCCTACGGTCCCGAATGTATCCAATAATCCGGATAAGATGCCTGATAGACTCAGATCCGTACTCGCCCGACCAGGTTCATAAAATCTTCTGTAACACCACAAGCCGTGACAGCCCCCAATCGAAGAAAACATTAAATACCAGACCGACTCTTAAACATTAATGGTGAAGAAACTAACAAATCTCGCTATATTCTCTGTTCTTGCGCTGCTATCGATATTCGGCTTTGTGTCTGGCGGTTATCTCGCCATATCTTCACTTGAGTTCACTCTTGGTTTCCTGTTCGCACTCGTCCTTGCTGCGTTGTTTGCAATGAGGATGCAGACGAAGCATTTTGTAGCGGTCTCGTCAGCATCGATCCTGATCGCATACCTTGTGGAACGTTTTGCCATGCTTGCCGGGATGTGGCTGTGGCATCACGTAGAGGGTGCTGCACCTCCGCTATTTGCTCTCTTTTCAATGCCGATTTTTATGATTGTAATCATCGGACTCTCGCACGGCTTAAGGCGTGTCTTTGTGTCTGTTGATCTGAGCGGTAGAAGATTCAGGATTGCTCCCTTCGTTCTGATTCTCTTTGCATTCGCTGCATTCTTGTGGTTCGAAGGCTATCTCGCGATAGCCACCCCAGAGATCATTGCGATTTACACAGCGTTTGCTATTCTGGGTCTATATTATAACAACAGACAGACTCTTGATTGGAACCTCGCGTTTGCCACGGTTGCTACAGCGCTTGGTGGCACGATGGAACTGCTCGGAACTTCAGCCGGACTCTGGAGTTTTGCATTTGACGAGGGGATGCCGGTTTTCATAATTTTTGCATGGGCGCTTAACGGATGGGCGGTATGTGGGATTGCGCAGATATTCGGAGCAGATCTCGGGGATGCGATTGC
>JAUWGA010000002.1 GCA_030606635.1 Methanosarcinales archaeon | reverse complement strand
TTTTCAGGATGCTCCGGCGCAGGCGCTCCGCTTGTTTGAGGCTCTGGTCGATGGTTTTTTCTGTTTCGTCCGTGACAGAGAGGCGGCGCTCGATTTCGGCTACGATGCGGTGCTGTTCGAGGAGGGGCGGGAGGGGGAAATGGATTAATTGAACACGAGTCTTATTCAATGCTGGTTGGTTATTGCCGGATCCTATTTGCCGAATGTGCTCATACTCCACCAATAGAAAGTTGTAAATATATTCCGATGGTAGACCTGATTCAGATACTCGGATTGCTGCGGAGTTTTGATTGTTACATGCAACAATCTCCAATATGGCAGCTTGTCCCCGTGTCTTCCCTTCCCCAATCATTCCCAGTAAAACAGTTCCAGAAGGGTGAACTTGAGTAGAAGTGTTTGCAAGTCCCAACTCAGTAATCATTTCGCGAGTTTGGCGAATTCGGCAGAATGCAACTTCTCCACTGCTCACCCAAGGAATACGCCCGCCCCAATAGTCAGGGCGTTTTCGGCTAGGTGTAGCACCAATATACACATCGAATACTTGACCAAAAGTTGTCCACACCCACCCCTCCGGCAGCTCCGGCAAGTCGCTGACATCCAACGCCGCAGGCTCCTTGTACTTTGCGCTCTTTCTGCCTTTCCGTTTCTTCTCCACCTCCCACTTCTCGCGGCGCTCCTTAATGATGCGTGCAAGCAGCACATCCGCAGGCTCGTAATCGCGCCCCTCAGCCCGCGCCAGTTCGGCTTCGGTGGGGACGAGCCTGCCCTCGCATGCGGACTTGAGTACGGACTGGCGGTAGCGCTTGAGTTGCGCTTTTGTTTTTGTGAGTGCCCCGACGCCCGCGTCCAGTTGGGTGAAAAGCTCCTCGACTTTGGTGACGATGCGGCGCTGTTCGGAGAGGGGAGAGTGGGATGCTAATTTGCTTTAATTTAGTGGCGTTAACATTTTGCACGGCAATCCCTAAACTTTTTTCTGAAATTGAATTCCAATAAGACGGGCTTTTCAAGAAATATGATGTATACGGTTCATCGATCAAAGGCTTGAAACGTATGAGATATGAAGCAAATACCGCTCCTTTTGGATTTTTGATGAGGTGACTGTAACCTACGGACCCTGCTCTTGAAATGACTATATCATTATCTCTAAGTAAATATTTTTCTTTATCTGCTGGTTCTTTTTTACAAAAAGGCACTGAATCCCAGTCAATATTTCCAGAAGTGATATCTGTGGTCCTCAATAAATGAAGATATCCCTCATTTTTTGCGCTTGTAGTCCATCCATACTGTGGATTTAAACAAATCTCTCCCAGCGTCGTCCACACCCAACTCTGCGGCAATTCAGGCGCCGTTTTCTTATTCATCTGCAGGGGTTCCATTTTTAAATATCCTCAGATGCTTGTTCCGTCATCTTTCGTGTTTACAGATGGTTTTATAGGGTCATTTATAGGGTCATTTATAGGGTCATTTATAGGGTCATTTATAGGGTCATTTAATCGTCCATTGGGAAACGTCCCCTGATAAAGTGACCAAACCTGACGGCAATGCAAAGTTTTTATCATTTCATGACTTCCTTTCCTTTAGTTGTCAGTACATAAGCACCCGTTTTCCTCGAACCTTCAAATTTAATAATTTCCAGTTTTTCGAGGAGCGATATATCCATTTTAGCCATTTTCTTCCAGTTTCATGTTGACGACCTTTTCCCATGTCTTGTTATTATACAAGTGTCGCCAGCTCATATAGCATTTTGGAAGATGGTGTGTCCATATCGCAATTAACGATAACCCCGTCCACGCCCGCAGCATCACGGCAATCGCTCTTCATGTAGATCGTGTTCCCAAGAAGATACAACACCGGAAACACCTCCTTCACCTCAGCATCAGGCGGCGCAAAAGAGAGACTCTCCAGATCGAAGATATCCCGAAGTTCCAGTTCCAGTGGAGAATTGCAGAACTGCGCACACAGAGGTGGCAACTCGCTATAGAACCGTGCCGTGTGGCAGCTTCGTGCATAAGCGACCACAGCGTACCCGAAATGCGCATACACCGGAATTTCAAGTCTCCTTGCCGCCGCAATCGTCCGGGGCAGGAGATCGATCTCGATCCCTTCGATGCCCATGCCTTTTAAGAGGGCGCAGGTTCTCGAATAGTTGAGATTGGTCTGGAGGTACGCATCCCTCACGTAGTCGCTCTCATCCCGCAGGATGTGATCCACCCACGGGCACGCCTCTGACGTGTGCACGATCCCCCGTCCCGCAACAGGGCGATCGATCTCGCATGAGTAGAGGATTCCGAGATCGTTTACGACGATGCGAAGGTTCCTGATGCCGAGATCTGCAACTTCGCTTACATATCCGCATACGCGATCGAAGTGCTTCTGCGGCGTTATCGGGGTTACCAGCGTCACGCCATCGATGCAATCGAGGTCGGATACTTGTGCGATCTCCGGGGTCGCGGGTAGTTTGTGCACACATGCCTCGCTCCCGACCCCGATCCTGACGTCCGAACCGATATCCGCATCTTCGATCAACCCGGTGATCGATTCAATCTTCGAATAATCAGACGTTCTCAGTTCAATCATCATAATCACACATACGAATCAATGATGGGTGTTTCAAGGTACTTGCATCTCTTCTGCTCGCATAACATCTGCCAGAAAGGTTCTTCTGTGAGCACATACTCCCGGATCGCGCCCTCGTCACCCCCGTCCCTTGCGAGATCGATGCACCTCCGGTATATCTGCACGATCTCCCGGATCATCTCCGGATTCATGCCTCTTCCAACGATCTTTAATGCGCTCACCCCGATCTCGAGCAAGTCAGGGATGCTGCAGAGCGAGCAGTCCGTGCCTGCATCGAGGATCGGATGCACCCGCTCTACCTCGCCGCCGACATAATAGTTCGCACGGCATGGAAGTCCGAGATTGATGCTCTCACCCACGCTGTGGACGAGGTGGCATGTTCCGTTGATATTCGAGCATCCGAACTGTCCGAAGATCTCAAGATCGATTCCACACCCTGATAGCGTCCTGATCTCAGCGAGTTCCATCTTAAACGGAAGCACGATCTTGCTTGCGCCCAAATCCTTCAGTAGTTCGATCTGCCCGCGATTAAACGTGTTTAAGAGTACGCTTGCGTGTACCGGCAGCCCTGTGTCCATCTCCTTGATTAGCTGCATCGCACCGAGTTCCCCCACGATCAGCGCATCCACACCCGCGTCCACGCCAGCCATGACATGCGATATGAACATCTCTTCGAGTTCGTCACTCAGGAAAGGCGTGTTCACGGTGTAATCCACCAGAATTCCACGCTCGTGGGAGAACTCGATGATCCCTTCGAGTTCTGATAGCGTGGGGACATTACAGCCACGCCCGCGTCCCGAGAGATTCAGGTTCACAAAGTTCTCGTTCTCAAGTCCAAGATAGATCTCGTCCGCTCCGGATTCGATCACGCCGGTAGCAGTCTCGAATGAATCTGCCGGCGCCATGAGGTTCATTCTTGGGTGCCGGATCAGAAATATCCCTCCCGCAGATAATCCTCCGACTCTTTCAGATACCAAGGATCCTTCGATGCTTTCTCTCGCACCTCATAAAGCATTGCGAGATTCCTTGCGGCAGGGGGATTTTTTGGGTTTATCTCCATCGTACATACCAATCCTTTCCTTTAATGGATCGCCAAGAGCGGTCCGTCGACACCACCGCCCACAAGGGCAGGGCGTTATTGGATGGTTATGTGCTGTGATCTATGATTATTTTAGGCTTCGTGTGGTAATGATAGCTACGGCGAATGGTGAACCGCCAGGGAAGGATATACTGGTGCGAGGGCGTGATAGCTTGTTTAAGTTGCTGCTTGAGTAACATGGGTCCGCGACTCCGCTACCCGCATCAACTACCAGATTGGTATAGCATTTAAGTACCACAAACCCCACATAATACTGAACGTAGTTCATTAATAGGTGGCAGATCATGCAGACGCTGAAGAAAGAGATCGAAGAAAGAATCCTGAACGCAGCGCGCATGGAGTTTGCAGAGCACGGGTTCGCAAAAGCGAAGATGCGCTCGATAGCTGAGAGGGCAGGCGTATCCACGGGCAACCTCTACACCTACTTCCCGAACAAAGACGATCTATTCTGCGCACTGGTCGCGCCCACTGTCGATCAGATCAATGCGTATACCAACTACGACAGAATGCGGTCAACAGAAAACGGCGACGAGTGCTACACTTACGAATGGCACCTGGACTTCTATCAGGAGATTGCGGATGTTCACTACCGGAACCACGAAGATATGAAGCTAATCCTCTTTAAATCGCAGGGATCGAGCTTGGAAGACTTCAGGGAAGATTGTGTCCGGAAACTGGACGAAACAGCCCCGCGCGACAAGTGTGCATTGCCACACCCAGAAGCAGGAGAGCGCGTCGACGAGTTTCTGTGGCACTCGCTCCACTCTTTTGCGGTCAACACGTTCATCGAGATGACGATGCACGACCTGAACCGCGAGGAGATGATGCAGTGTGCAATCGATCTGGCGACCTACATGTACTACGGGTGGAAGGCGATCGAGGAATTACGGATCAAAAGTTTTGGAAGAAAAACGAATGACGTTCATTCATAAAGATATATAACAAAAGATGTGAAAAAAGCAGGAGGTTAGAATGCCGGGAAACGAACAGGAATATAAATATTGGGGCAGGCTGAAAGGGGTGGCATAATCCGTAAAGATAACACATTCAAATAAAACCATGATAAAGGAGAGATAAATCAAAATGAAACTATTAGAAGCCATTAAATCAAGGAAAAGCATCAGAGCGTATAAATCGGATCCCGTTTCCAGAGACGTCTTAACAGAACTTCTGGACATTGCCGGATGGGCTCCTTCTGCAACCAACACACAGCCGTGGGAGTTCTTCGTTCTGACTGGAAAGGTGCTGGACGACCTCAACCATGCCACCATTGCGAAGATCCGCGAGGATATGAAGCCCAATCCCGACATAGCGATATTTGAGACGCCTCCGAAGGGCACGTACTCAAAGAGGCAGCAAAAATTCTTCAAGCAAATTCTTGGCATTATTGAACCCGAAGAGGGTAAAAACAAGATGCAGAACTGGTTTGAGATGAGTGTTGGGAACTATGGTGCCCCGGCTCGGATCGTAATCGTTGCTGATAAGTCGGCGCCGGGCTGGTTCGCCTTTGATATCGGCATAGTAACCCAGACGATAGCCCTTGCAGCGCAGGAATACGGACTCGGGACCTGCATTCTGGGCGACGCAGCGGCTTACCCTGATGAGGTACGAAGGATTGCGGGAATTCCTGAGTCGAAGCGGATCGTCATCGGAATTGCGATTGGCTACCCGGACTGGGATCATCCGTTAAACAGCCTGCGTACAGGGAGGGAGCCGGTCGAGGAACTGGTTACGTGGTGCGAGGCGGCGGAAGAATGAGGAAACAACAATGCAGGACACTACGATCGGCGCTGGCAGTTCTTGTGCTCCTCGTGATCGAGGAGAAGGTGCGGGCGCGGAGATGGCGGACAGACAGGTAGGGGCAGATAGAGACAAGCCATAAAAGAGATCGGAAATGTGGGGCCACAATCAATTATCAAATATCCTGCCCTTTCAGAAACTCCTCATCCTGCACATAGTTCCATCCGAGATCGAGTGCGAGCTTCGCCTTCGTCAGTTCGCGCCCGAGATAGCCGGCATGATCGAGCCGCGAGAGAAGCCCCATCTCGATCGCTGTCGTGAGAATCCTGCATACGTCTGTTCCGATGAGCGTTGCCTTCGCATGGGTAACGATGATCGTCCCCCCCTCTCTTGCGATCTCGATGCGGAGGCATCCGGAAGGGTCTGGAGCCCATTTTGACTTCGGTGAGGCAAGAATGGATTTTTCAGGAACTTCCGCATCCGGAAGATACCGTTTCTCCTTTAAGATGAGGAGGTCGATTCCGAGATCCTTTGGCGAACTGCGGCGCTCTGTTGCGAGCACCATCATCTGCGAGGCGGTAACGAGTTCTGCGATGCTCCCGCGTGCCTTGTCGCTGTGCTCGGGCGTGAAGAGGATGTCTGCGCCGAGTTCGGATGCGATCCCGGTCAGAAGCGCATTCACGCCCACAGAGTCGGCATCGATCAGTTCGGTGACATTGCCGACGCCGAAGAAGAGCGGGGTTGACTTGTCCTGTTTCCGGAAATCCCCGTACCGATAAATCGATTCAACGACCCCATGCCCGACAGGATCGAGTACAGGGTCTGCGATTATCTTCTCGATGCCGATTTCCTTCGCATACTCGATATTTCGGAATAGCGAACCGGGATCCCCCTGATCCGGGATGATCACAACCGCTGTTCCGTGCTCCAGAACCGCACCGGCGGTGGCATCGGTGTTACTCGAATTAAGACTCAGCACGAGATCGACTCCTGACTCGATTCCAGCAACAATGAGATCGGGATCGAGTGTATCTATGCTCACAGGAAGTTCTGTTGTGGCTTTCGCAATATTAACCGATCTTAGGACGTCATCGACGCTGCAATCCATTGTAGCGCCAAGATCGATGATGTCAGCACCCTTCCCCTCAAACTCGCGTATCTTTTCTGCCAGACTCTCTTCCGGCATCGCTGTTGCACCAGCGATCTCTGCCATCACCTTCATGCGCGAGTCTCCGCCGATCTTTCTTCCGCAGATCTCAAATGCAGGTGTTGCGCCTCTCTCGTGCTCTTTCAGGTGCGAACGGGCGTCCTCTCGCATCTTTGTTGACAAGAATTCGCATGCAGGGATGGTTTTTGAGAGTTCGAGTTCGCCCACGCACGAGAGCACCGAAGTCAGGTCATACGCATGTCTCGGTCCGAGACGGATCTGTGTTTCGCACCGCTCTTCGAGATCCGTGAAATCGCTCGATACGAGACCCGGAATGAGGATCAGGTCGTACCGCTTGGCAGGCAGCGCGGACCTGAGCAGACCCGGCGTTATGAATGCTGCTACCTCGATATCGAGGACGAGCACATCCGCATTTTCCACCACCGCTTCTCTGACGGTCTGCTGCGCAAGTCTTCCGGTCGCTATGAGGATGTCCATGGTATCACATCGATAATCGTATCGATGCTTTTTAATATTGATGCTTTCCCAGCACCAGCCCCATCCAGGCGACATGCGCACCCAAGATCGGCGAGCCAGTCTGCGACATCCATGACTGCCGGGTCGTTGTTGATACCTCTACCGCCGCCGAGATCGCCTGCAAAATCTTATTATGCATGGAAGATGACCCCTCCCGATGAAAGACGGTGATATGTTCGAGAGGATTGATGAGATCATACAGGAGAGCATCCGCCCGGTCCTGAAAGCCGACCGCGGCGATATCGCCCTGGTAGATGTTAGTGATGGCGTCGTTACGATCACGCTCGAAAAACCCGGCGTCCCGACCGCGTTCAGCAGCTTCCTGATGACCTTCAAGGTCCGGAAAGGGTGCTCATGCGGCAGGTGCGCGGTGCCGGTTGTGGCTGTGAAAGAGGGGGTTCTGAAGCGGTTGAGGGAAGAGGTGCCAGAGGTTAAAGAGGTTGTGGTTGCCAAAAGATGAGAAGATATCACCCCCATGTTCACTGTAGTTCGGATACTTCGGAAAACTTTCATTTTCACGAAGCATCTCCAGCAGTCTCATCTCTTTTCCGTCAACCGTTGTGCACCACCATACCGAGTTTCGTGCTTCACGCAGGTCGACCCGCCCCGCACAACAACAGACAATAACAACACATAATATGATATCGGGCTGCAATTGATACCATGATCGACAGAAACGAGATCACAGCCATACTGGACGAATACGAGGACGACAATGTGAAGATCGGGCTTGTGGGCTCACATTCCGCACTCGATGTCTGCGACGGCGCGATCGAGGAGGGTTTTCGGACGCATCTAGTCTGTCAGGCAGGGCGCGAAAGGACGTATACCGAATACTTCAGGGCAGAGCGTGACCCGAGCGGAAATCTCCTGCGCGGGATCGTGGATGCTGCCGTGGTTTACTCACGGTTCGATGAGGTCCTGCATCCGGAAAATCAGCAGTATCTGCGTGACAACAGCGTCCTCTTCGTGCCGAACCGATCGTTTACATCGTACTGCAGCATCGATTCTATCGAGAACGATTTCGCGGTCCCGATGGTCGGAAGCCGTAATCTCCTCAGAAGCGAGGAGCGGGGTGGCGAGGAGGACTATTACTGGCTTCTTGAGAAGGCGGGTCTGCCATACCCGGAAAGGATCGATGATCCCGAGGATATCGATGAACTGGTCATGGTGAAACTCCCTCACGCTGTAAAGAAACTTGAACGCGGCTTTTTCACGGCGTCTGATTACAACGAGTATCTGGAGAAGTCAAAGTCCCTGATACGGCAGGGCGTGATCACTGAGGATGCGCTTTCTGCGGCACGGATCGAGCGGTACGTGGTCGGTCCGGTATTCAATCTCGATTTCTTCTATTCACCGATCGAGGATACGATGAGCAAGACCGAACTGATCGGCATCGACTGGCGGTTCGAGACGAGTCTCGACGGGCATGTGCGCCTGCCTGCGCCGCAGCAGATGACGCTTGCCGAGCACCAGCTGGTGCCAGAGTACACGGTCTGCGGGCACAACTCGGCGACGCTTAGGGAGTCGCTCCTTGAGGATGCGTTCGAGCTTGCAGAGAAGTACGTGAAAGCAACGCAGAAGCATTATTCACCAGGGATCATCGGTCCGTTCTGTCTCCAGACCTGTGTGGACAAGGATCTTAATTTCTACATCTACGACGTCGCCCCCCGAATCGGCGGTGGCACAAACGTGCACGTGTCGGTCGGGCATCCGTACGGGAATGCGCTCTGGCGCAGGAATATGAGCACGGGACGGCGGCTTGCGATGGAGGTGCGGCGGGCTGTGGATGCGGGCAGGGTTGCGGAGATTGTGACGTGAATTGAAATGACATGGGGGTGTGGGGTTAACCGATGGCGAAAGTATGTAACCGGGGTATGGTAGCAGACTGGAGGGATATACGAAGTCAGGTTCGGATGTGGGACATTATATAGATCATAGACGAAATCAATGTTGGAATGAGGTTTCATAATGAAACACAAAAACAGCAACGGAGCTAATCTTGGCTTTGAAACCAAATTGTGGGAGATGGCTGACAAGCTCAGGGGGCATGTAGACGCCTCCGAGTACAAGCATGTGGTTCTCGGGCTGATCTTCTTAAAATACATATCCGACGCGTTCCAGGCGAAATACAAGCAATTGGAGGCAGCCAAAGAGACTGAATACACAGATCCCGAAGACCGCGACGAATATGCAGCCGCCAATATCTTCTGGGTTCCAAAAGTTGCCCGCTGGGACAAGCTTCAGGCAAGCGCCAAGCAGCCGACCATTGGCAAGCTCATTGACGATGCCATGATAGCTATCGAAAAGGAGAACCTGAAACTAAAAGGCGTTTTGCCCAAGGACTACGCCCGTCCAACACTCGACAAACACCGTCTGGGCGAGCTCATCGATATTATCGGCAAGATCGGACTCGGCGACGACGTTTCCAGATCAAAGGATATTCTTGGCAGGGTCTACGAGTACTTCCTAGGGCGTTTTGCATCCGCGGAAGGTAAAGGCGGCGGCGAGTTCTACACGCCCCAGTGCGTTGTCAAACTGCTGGTTCGAATGATCGAACCGTACAAGGGCCGCATTTTTGACCCGTGTTGCGGGTCTGGTGGCATGTTCGTCCAGAGTGAGCGATTCGTGGAGGAACACGGCGGCAAGCTGGGCGATATCGTCATCTACGGACAGGAATCCAATCCCACCACATGGCGGTTGGCTATGACGAATCTGGCTATCCGGGGTATGGATGTCGATCTGGGAGGACAGCACGCTGACAGCTTCTTAAGTGACCTTCACAGGGATCTCAGGGCAGATTACATACTCGCCAATCCGCCGTTTAACATGAGCGACTGGGGGGGACAGCGGCTCAAAGAGGATGTCCGGTGGAAGTACGGAATTCCACCGGCAACCAACGCCAACTACGCCTGGATTCAGCACTTTATCCACCATCTTTCCCACACGGGAATTGCGGGTTTTGTTATGGCAAACGGCTCGATGTCCACAAGCACATCAGGCGAGGGCGAGATTCGCAGGAACATCATCGAGGCTGATCTGGTGGACTGCGTGATCGCCATGCCGGGTCAGCTCTTCTACACCACCCAGATACCGGTCTGTCTCTGGTTCGTTGCCCGGGACAAAAAGAACGGCAGATTCCGTGACAGGCGAGGAAAAACGCTCTTCATCGACGCCCGCAAGATGGGCAATCTGGTTGACCGGGTCCATCGGGAACTCTCCGATGTGGAGATCGACCGGATCGCTAGTATCTATCACGCATGGAGGGGAGAGGAGGGTGCAGGCGAGTACGAGGATGTGCCAGGATTTTGCAAGAGCTCCATGACTGAGGAGATCAAGGATCATGGCTATGTGCTCACCCCGGGCAGGTATGTGGGCGCGGCGGTAATAGAGGATGATGGAGTGCCGTTTGAGGAGAAGATAGACGCGCTTACCGCCACGCTCTACGAGCAATTCGCCAGGTCTGACCAACTCGAAGCCACCGTCAAGAAGAATCTGGAGGCGCTGGGTCATGGAGGGTGAGCGTTTCACATTCGAGATTCTGGTTAAAGCTATCAGGAATGTGCATGAGAACCTCTCCGTCCAGGCTGCCAAAGCAGTAAATATCAGCCTGACCTTGCGTAATTGGCTCATCGGGTGCTACATCCACGCCTACGAACAGAATGGTTTGGATCGGGCTACTTATGGTGAACAATTGCTGGAAAATCTCTCTTTGCGGCTGAAAGAAACAGGTTTGCAGCGGATCGAAGCTCGAGAACTTCGGCGTTATCGCCGGTTTTTCCTTGTTTACCCCCAGATACGGGAGTCACTGAATCCCGAATTAACACCTATGTTGCCGCGGAAATCGGAAAGTCAAATCCGGGAGTCACCGACTCCAGAATTAAAAACCGCGGGTCTGAAACTGATCGAAAGGCTTTCTTTCACGCATTTAGCGGAACTGATCAAGATCGAAGATCCGCTCAAACGCGTCTTTTATGAGAGCGAATGCATACGCGGAAACTGGTCGGTGCGAGAACTTAAACGTCAGATCGCCAGCCTCTACTATGAACGCTCGGGGCTGTCAACAAACAAAGAAAAACTCGCCGAGATGGCTCAGTCCAATGCAGAACAGGCGGAACCGGAACTGAGTGTCCGGGATCCGTATATATTCGAATTTCTTGGCTTGAAATCCAAAGAGGTGATGGGTGAATCGGAACTTGAGGATTCGATACTCGATAAACTGCAGGAGTTCCTCCTGGAACTGGGACACGGTTTTTGTTTCGAAGCCCAGCAGAAACGGATCCTTATCGGCGATGAATACTATTTTATCGATCTCGTCTTCTACCATCGAATCCTCAAATGTCATGTGCTTATTGAGCTGAAAGTGGACGGTTTCAGTCATGAATACTTGGGTCAGCTCAATACCTACGTCAACTGGTACGATAAGAACGAAATGACTTATGGCGACAACCCTCCCGTCGGCATTCTGCTCTGCACACAGAAAAACCACGCTCTCGTGGAATACGCCCTCGCCGGTATGGACAATCAGCTCTTTGTGTCCAGGTACCAGCTCGAACTGCCGAAGGAGGAAGATATCAAGCGCTTCCTGGAAGAGCAGATGAAGAAGGGGGTGGTGGGATATGGGGGGTGAATGGCAGGAATACATGGTCCGAGAACTTCAGGAAATTGGCCAGTTGCTGGTGGAGGATGGCAATCATGGTGAGTATCGTCCTCGCCGAGATGAGTTCTGCAAAGAGGGGACGGCGTTTATCCGGGCGTCTGACATGGACTGCGGGCGAGTACTGTTCGATTCTGCCTCGAAGATCAACGGTACGGCAGTTGCGAGGATACGCAAGGGCATCGGAGTTGGCGGAGACGTGCTTCTATCTCACAAGGGCACTGTCGGCAAACTCGCTATGGTGCCGCTCGATGCGCCGCCATTTGTGTGCTCCCCACAAACTACATTCTGGCGATCTCTGAATCCTGATGCCATCGATCGCCGTTATCTGTATGCCTACATGCATTCCCCGCATTTCCGTCAGCAGTTGGACTCGCGAAAGGGCGAAACGGACATGGCAGACTACGTAAGCCTGACTGCTCAGCGCGAGTTCCGCGTGCTTCTTCCCCCCATCGCAGACCAACGCGCCATCGCCCACATCCTCGGCTCACTGGACGACAAGATCGAGCTGAACCGGCGGATGAACGAGACGCTGGAGGCGATGGCGCAGGCGATCTTCAAGAGCTGGTTCGTGGACTTCGATCCCGTGCGTGCCAATGCTGAGGGGCGGGACACGGGGCTGCCCGGGGAGATTGCAGACCTCTTCCCGGACAGCTTCGAGGATTCGGAGCTGGGGGCGGTGCCGGAGGGGTGGGGGGTTAAGCCTCTGGATAAAATCGCGGACTTTCTCAATGGGTTAGCTTGTCAAAAATATCCTCCAGAAAATGGTGAAGAATCACTGCCTGTAATAAAAATTCGTGAACTCAGGCAAGGTATTACTGACAACACAGACCGTGCGACTGCCGATGTGCCAAGCAAATATATCGTCGAAGATGGTGATATTTTGTTTTCTTGGTCAGGAAGTCTTCTTGTAGATATTTGGTGCCAGGGTCAAGGTGTGCTTAATCAGCATGTCTTCAAAGTAACATCCGAAGATTTTCCAAAGTGGTTTTACTTCTATTGGACGTCGTACCACCTTAACGGATTTCAGCGTATCGCTGCCGATAAAGCAACAACGATGGGGCACATAAAACGGCGTCATCTAACCGATGCCAAAGTCCTTGTCCCTTCGGCGCCTCTACTTGATTCGATGACCGAATTTATTGATCCGTTGATGAAGCAACGAATCAATAACGAGCTGCAAAAACAGACTCTTGCCGCCCTCCGTGACACCCTTCTCCCCAAACTGATCTCCGGCGAACTGCGCGCATCCGACGTGGAGAAGTTCATTGTGGAGGGCGATGTATGACAAAACTCAAACCGTGGGCAAACGGACCATTTGAACAGATCCTCCATGCTGAAATACATCGGCTGAATGGTGATGACTTTGATCGTCGAATAGCTCTAATTAGCTTTGATAATTCTATCGAAGTTTCAATCACTACGTACCTGACATTGAATCCGATTCAACGTGGTGGCAGAAAATATTCAAAGGAAGACGTGGATAAATGGCTTATAAACTACCATACCAAACTCAATTTTTTCGAAGCTGAATTACAGCAACGAAGCATTCAACCCAAAGTCGGCAAGGATGAAATCATATGGTACCACTCCATTCGAAACGATCAGTATCACGGTGGAACCCGTGGGGTACCCGAAGAACGAGATCTCTCAGGTATACGCCAAGTTGCTTTGTGGGTGTTTTCGGTATTGTTTGATGTGCCGGACATGGAACAGATAGTGGAAGATAGAATTGCTCAGGAGTTGCAGCGAAATGCAAAACCAGAACGCGACCCTAAGCTGGACCGAGTAATTGATCGTGAATACGGTCTTGTTCAGGTAGTAAGCCAAGAATACTACGCCAGCGAATTGCTTTTTGGTGTAGATCCGGTTGCTTATCGAGAGATTGGAACAACTCTAAACAGTGAAGATAGCTCCGAAGAAAAGGAAGATATGGAGGGGCAGTCATGACAGCCGAGCCGGCAAAAATCACAGAATCCGTGGTCGAACAGACCGCACTGGCTTGGTTCGAAAGCCTCGGCTATTCGGTAGCGTCCGGTCCCGACATCAGCCCGGACGGTCCCGCCTGTGAACGAGAGGACTACGATCAGGTCATCTTAGTGGAGCGGCTACGTACCGCACTCAAATCCATCAACCCGAGCATCCCTGCCGACGCGATCGACGAAGCCGTCCGGAAAGTCACCCGCACAGAATCGCCCAGCCTGATCGAGAACAACCGGCGGTTCCATCTCATGCTCACAGATGGTATTGATGTCTCATACATAGAGGACGATCGCGAGGTGCATGACAAGGTCTGGCTCCTGGATCTCGACGATCCGAACAACAATGATTGGCTTGCCGTCAACCAGTTTACAGTCACCCAGAACCGCATGAACCGCCGCCCGGACATTCTGGTTTTTGTCAACGGCTTGCCCCTGGCAATAATCGAGCTCAAGAATCCCGCCGATGAGAACGCAACCATCCGCCACGCCTTCAACCAGCTGCAGACCTATAAAACCGATATCCCCGGTCTTTTTGCATACAACGAATTGCTTGTCATCTCGGATGGTCTGGAGGCGCGTGCGGGCACACTCACGAGCGGCTGGGACCGGTTCATGCCGTGGCGCACCATCGACGGGAGGGAGGTCGCTCCTCGAGGATCAGTGGAACTCGAGGTGCTCTTGAAAGGCGTTTTCGACAAGCGACGTTTTCTCGATTTCATCCTGAATTTTATCGTCTTTGAGGACGATGGCGCCGGTATTGCCAAGAAGATGGCTGCGTATCATCAGTTCCACGCTGTGAACAAAGCGGTGGAATATACCCTGTCAGCCTGCGGTATTGAGGCGGAGCCCGCTCAGTTGTACGGTCGTTTCCCGGCGCATGAGGAGAAGAATCCTTATGAGTTTCGCGAGCCTTCGGTGCCCTACGGGACTGGAACCGATCACTTCGGCAGCCGCCGCATCGGTGTGATCTGGCATACCCAGGGCAGCGGCAAAAGCCTTCTGATGGCGTTCTTTGCGGGAAAGGTCATCCGGCATCCAGGCATGGAGAATCCCACGCTGGTTGTGATTACAGACCGAAACGACCTTGACGAACAGCTTTTCGGAACCTTTTCCTCATGCCATGACCTTCTGCGCCAGACACCCGTGCAGGCAGAGAACCGTGAACATCTAAAAGAGCTTCTGCAAGTCCCGGCTGGCGGTGTCGTTTTCACCACGATCCAGAAGTTTCTGCCCGATGCCAAGGGGCAGCAGTACCCGGAGTTATCGCCCCGCCACAATATCGTGGTCATCGCGGATGAAGCACATCGCAGCCAGTACGACTTCATCGATGGCTTTGCCAGACATACGCATGACGCGCTGCCAAATGCATCGTTCATCGGATTTACCGCCACACCGATCGAAAGCTCTGACCGAAGCACTCCGGCAGTTTTCGGGGATTATATAGACAAATATGATATTCTTCAAGCGGTTGAAGACGGTGCTACAGTAGGAATCTATTATGAAGGCAGGTTGGCAAAGATTGGATTGCTCGAAGAGGAAAAACCAAAAATCGATCCCGAATTCGAAGAGATCACCGAAGGCGAAGAGGAATCTCTAAAGCAGAAGCTTCGGACCAGGTGGGCAGCTCTCGAAGCCATGGTCGGCACGGATAAACGCATTGCTCTTTTGGCTGAAGATCTGGTGAATCATTTTGAGGGACGACTTACGGCAATGGACGGCAAGGCAATGATCGTCTGCATGAGTCGTCGCATCTGCGTAGAAATGTACAATGCCATCGTGAAGCTTAGACCCGACTGGCACAGCGATGACGACGCTACGGGCGTGATAAAGATCGTGATGTCCGGCTCCCCGTCGGACCGTTCTGAGTGGCAGCCGCATATTCGCAAGCATTCCTGCCGTGATGTGCTCTCGAAACGCTTCAAGGATCCGGACGATCCACTGAAGCTTGTGATAGTGCGGGATATGTGGCTGACCGGTTTCGACTGCCCTGCCCTGCATACTATGTATATCGACAAGCCGATGCGAGGGCACGGACTGATGCAGGCAATAGCACGTGTGAACCGCGTCTTTAAGGACAAGCCGGGCGGGCTGGTTGTGGACTACCTCGGTCTTGCTGACCAGCTCAGACGAGCTCTTGCGGACTACACCGACGCTGGTGGCCGTGGCGAAGCCGCGATCAATCAGGAAGAAGCCGCTCAGGCGATGTTGGGGAAGTATGAAATCGTCGTCTCTATGTTTCACGGATTCGATTATTCTCACTATCTTCAGGCAGAACCTGCAAAAAGGATCGCCGGTATTGCGGCAGCCATGGAACATATCCTCGAGCTCGATGATGGGAAGAAACGTTATCTTACAGCGGTGACCGCGTTGTCGAGGGGATTTGCCCTTACTGTTCCGCACGAGGAAGCCATCAGAATTCGTAACGAGGTCGGCTTTTTCCAGGAGGTCCGCAGCGGTCTTGCCAAGGCGACTGTGGAGGGTGCGGGCAAAACGCCGGGAGAAATGGAGACCGCGATTCGGCAGTTGGTATCGCGCGCTGTTGCTTCTGATGAGGTTGTGGACATCTTCGCGGCAGCGGGTCTGAAGAAGCCCGACATCTCAATTCTTTCAGAAGATTTTCTAGAGGAAGTGCGAGAACTTCCATACCGGAATCTTGCCGTGGAGTTGCTTAGAAAGCTCTTGAACGACGAGATCAAGACGAATTCAAGGAAGAACGTTGTTCAGGCGAGATCTTTTGCAGAAATGCTGGAAAAGGCGATACGCAAGTATCAGAACCGCGCAATTGAAGCCGCTCAGGTCATCGAGGAACTCATCGAGCTTGCAAAAGAGATGCGTGAGGCTCACAAACGGGGTGAAGAACTCGGCATGGCTGACGATGAGATCGCTTTTTACGACGCACTGGAAGTTAACGACAGCGCTGTTGCGGTGTTGGGTGATGAGACCTTGAAAACCATTGCACAGGAACTCGTAGCCGCAGTTCGGCGGAGTGTTACCATAGATTGGACTGTCAGGGAAAACGCCCGCGCTCAAATTCGCGTAATCGTCAAGCGGATCCTTCGCAAGTACGGTTATCCTCCGGATAAGCAAGAAAGGGCTACGCAGACGGTTCTGGAACAGGCTGAGGTTCTTTGTGCGGAGTGGGTATGATAAACGAAATATCATCTAAAATGAATGCCAATGCCCCACAGAACGGAGATTTTGTCTACGACTCTGCGGGAAGTATTCGATTTCGAAGAAGATACTTGAAGCACAAACAAAAGAGGTAACAGGAATGATAACAGAAGAAGATAAAGATATGATCATACGGTGTGCTAAAAGATACAATGTCAAATCTGTCATCTTATTTGGATCCTCTACAAGAGACGATATCGAATCCAACGATATCGACATCGGGGTGAAGGGGATCGACCCCCGGCTATTCTTCAAATTCTATGTCGAGTTATTCAAAAGGTTACCAAAGCCTGTTGATCTCGTTGATCTATCCCGAAAGTCGCTATTCAATGACCTTGTAGAAGAGACGGGGGTGCGGATTTATGGATAAACCGCGTAAACAACTCTTTCCACATTTAAAAAATCTGGGAGGAACGCCCGGAGCAAGCGATAAACAGAAAGTTGTCTATGAGATTTTCCGTAACAAGGAAAAGACCATCTTATCCCGCCAGACCAACCACCTCGATGCTCTGGACGGCGTTTGGAGATTTTCTGAACTTGGGTTTTGGAGGTGAATAATGGCATTGGACTTATCGTCTTTGAATAAAGCAATAAACAGCATGGAACGGGCTGTGAATCGTTCGCAAAGAACGCTGGATGACGAGGAACTGCGTGATGCGGTTATCCTGCGCTTCGAATATACTTATGAGCTTTGCTGGAAGATGCTGAAACGCCAGCTTGAAGAGGAATCCCCTCATCCGTCGGCTGTGGATGCGCTTTCTTTTCGCGACTTGCTGCGCGAGGGGGCGGAAAAGGGCATGATACGATGTGTGGAAGACTGGTTTATATATCGGGAACAGCGCAACATCACAGCACACACTTATGATAAAAATAAGGCAATTAGCGTCTATAACACGGCTCTCAATTTCTTGCCCGACGCTCGCGACCTTCTTAATGAATTAGAGAAACGTCAAACATGATTGATACCCTACCCGATCATCTTAAAATTATTAAAAACATTTTGGCAGAGCACGTGCCCGGTTGCAAGGTGCTGGCTTTTGGTTCACGGGTTACGTGGACGGCTAAAAAATATTCTGACCTTGATCTGGTGATTGTATCAGCTATGCCGCTCTCACCCCTCACCATGGCACTGGTGAAAGAGGATTTTTCGGAGTCAGATCTGCCTTTTAAGGTGGATGTGCTGGATTGGGCTACTACGTCGAAGGAATTCAGGAGGGTAATTGAGAATAAGTGTGAGGTTTTGCAGGAAGCGAAGAAGGGGGTGGCGGGGCAGGGGAGGTGATGAGACCTTGAAAGTCATTGCACAGGAACTCGTATCCGCGGTTCGGCGAAGTGTTACCATAGACTGGACTGTCCGGGAGAATGCCCGCGCTCAAATTCGCGTAATTGTCAAGCGGATTCTTCGCAAGCACGGTTATCCCCCTGATAAGCAAGAAAAGGCTACGCAGACGGTTCTGGAACAAGCTGAGGTGCTTTGTGCAGAGTGGGTATGATAATTATAAACAAAACGCCATTAACAAAAGATGAAACGGATCAAAGATCTGCCTGAATTCAGTCGTCCGAGGGAGAAGCTGAAAGAAAGAGGCGCGAAAGCCCTATCGGATGCTGAGTTAATCGCAGCCATCCTGAGCAGCGGTGGCAAGGGGCTGGACGTGATGTCGCTCTCCTCAAAGGTAGCTAAGGCGATATCGGGAAAGAAAGGCGACCTGTCGCTGGAAGAACTCACGAAGATTGAAGGCATCGGGCTTGCGAAAGCATCGCAGATTTTAGCAGGTTTTGAGCTTGCAAGACGGCACATCGTTGTGGAAACGATCAAGATAACGGAAGCTAAGGATGTGTTGCCATTGATTAGCAGAATAACCAACAAGCAGCAGGAATATTTTATCTGCATCTCTCTTAACGGTGCTAATGAAGTAATTGAAAATAGAACTGTGACGGTGGGGTTGCTGGATAGGAGTCAAGTACATCCGCGTGAGGTTTTTGCTGACGTGATCACGGACAGAGCCGCATCTGTGATCTTTGCTCACAATCATCCTTCCGGTGCGCTTGAACCCAGCAACAGCGATCTGAAGATCCATGAGCAGTTGACAGAAGCTGGCAGGATTCTGGGGATCAAAGTGCTCGACCACATTATTATTTCCAAAAAAGGTTATTATAGTTTTCAGGAGAATGGCCTGGTTCATTGATTGCCAGTTCGGGAATTGGCTGTTCTGGTTGTGATAGATGCGTACGGTGCACAACGCTGTGTTTGCGGCATTTATAACATCTCCTGCTCGATCTCTTCGATGACATCACGTAGTCTCCGCTGCTTTGATGGTACAACACCAACCGGTATGTGCTTGTGATCCGGAAACGTCGTTATGTTGGTAAAATGCGGTGCATTATCCCAACGTGCAATCATATTGCCCTCTCTGGTCTGCCAGTGAAACCTATATTTTCTAAGTTCGCCCAATACATGATACTCAAAAAAATATAAAAGTGAACCATCGATAAAAAGAAGCCGCCCGAAAATCTTGATCGTATCGTCTTCGTCCTCAATTCTCAAATCCGTGGACCGGACTATTGGCGATTCAGCTAACAATCGTTCTATTTCTAAACGGTACACGAAGCGTACATCCTATCAATGGTTTGTTTTTTATTTTCCAATAACTTTAACGTCTCGAAATCCGATGACCAGTGGAACCAGATCTCATCATCCCCCAGCCCTCCCTCTTCAAACCGTTTCATGAATGCACGAGTTTTCATCCCGCATTTTTTCTCATAAGCAGCCAACCGTTTTTCATATTTTTTAATTTTAAGGTCGAGAAGATTTGATTCCGCAGAGAATACGGAACGAACCGAGAATAGATCCGCCTTAGAAACTTCTATGGTTGCCATTTCGACCCTCCCCGGATATTAAACTATTTGTACGACCTGTAAACATGATTCGTCCTGTGACTCTTGTTAATAATCTCGTACGATTGCACCCCACTTAACTTTTATGCACCGCGCGGCGACACGCGCTTTCGCACCCCTCTTCTCTACAACAGCCCCCAAAACCCCGCCCGCGTCAGAACCGCCCCGACCGCATTATAGAGAGCACGAGCCCCATGCCGAGAATTCCCGCGATCACGAATCCGATGATGCCGAGCACAGGAACTCCGCATACAAACGGTTTCATGCCCGACTGTATGACGAGCGCGGAAGCGATTATGAGCGCAGAGATTATCATGCTTGAAGATATGCGGTTGCTCATGACATCGAGTTCCGAAACTATATGATCGAGCCCGTGATGCTCAAACTCAAGGCGCAGCGTCCCTTTCTCAGCCCGCATGAGGATCTGGTCTAGCCTGTGCGGCAAGCCGCGCACGAGCCGCCCGAATCCGGGTATCATCCGCAACCACTCCCTTGCGATCCGCTTCGGGTGCATGCGCCCCATCACCAGATTGTGTATGAACGGCTTCGCCAGATCCTGAAGGTTGTAATCCGGATCGAGTTGCGAACAGACCTCCTCTTCGATCATCAACGCCTTCGAGAGGAGCAGGAGGTTGGATGGAACGTTTCCATGGTATCTCAGGATCATGCTGATCATTTCACGCATCATGACCCCGGTATTCACATATCGAAGCGACATCCCGTAGTATTTGGTGATCATGTTCGATATCTCAAACCTGAATTGCGGGAGATCGATCTCGTTGTAGTCGATGATGCCGATATGCGCAAGCACATCGATCACAGAATCGGCATCATTCTCTGAAAGCGCGATAAAGAAGTCCACAAGATCCGCTCTGATCACCTGGTCGAGATGCCCGATTATCCCGAAATCGATAAACACAACGACATTGCCTTCCATCACAAGCACATTTCCAGGATGCGGATCCCCGTGAAACGTCCCTTGCAAAAATATCTGTTTCAGAAACGCTGTCGCGAAATTGAGGGAGATGATTTTGCGATCCAAGCCTGCTTGCTCGATCGCTTCGTGATCAGAGACCTTGATGCCGTCGATGAACTCCATCGTCAGCACCTGCCACCTGGTGTAGTCCCAGTAGACCGTCGGGATCTTCACAGTAGGGTCATCGCTGAAGTTCTCCCGGAGTTCGTCTGCGTTCTGCGCCTCGAGCGTGTAGTCGAGTTCTGCGCGTATGATCCGCTCAAACTCGGATATGACACCAACCGGGTTTAAGGCTCTCGCCTCCCTGATGTGCTGATCCGCAAAGTGTGCGAGATCGCGGAGAATCTGAAGATCGGAGTCGATGACCTCCCTTATGCCGGGGCGCTGCACCTTCACGATGACCCGGTCGCCGCCCGGTAGCGTGGCGAGATGCACCTGCCCTAAGGATGCCGATGCAAACGGCTCGCAGGAGAATGTCGCAAAGACCTCGTCGATCGGCATTCCGAACTCCTCTGCGACGATGCGGCACGCCTCATCATGACCGAATGGCGGCACCGTGTCCTGCAACTTTTCGAGCTCTTTTATGTACTCTTTCGGGAGAATATCGTATCGTGTGCTCAAGATCTGCCCGAACTTGATGTAGGTCGGTCCGAGTTCCTCAAGCATCAGTCTCAGCCGCTCCGGGTCTGAGAGTTCAGGATGCGCTTTGTGCGTCCCTGAGACACGGTCCTTCACTGACCGCACAGGGTGGAGATTGAACCGGTCAACCAGATATCCGAAACCATACTTGATCGCAACGTTTGTGAGCGTTCGGTACCGGCGAACCTGTCTTTTACTGATTCTCCGCATCATCATTGCTTAATCTATCGTTATGCTACATAATGCTTGGCGGTGCCGGATGCAGATGCAGTTTCAATCCCGCTCTGGTTTTCCGATGCGTTGTGACAACATGTTTTCGCCGATCAGCCTGAACTCGCTGACAGGAAAGCAGATCGCGCTCACATTGAGCGGCATAGTGCTGCTGAAATGCACAACCTTTTTAACCGATGCTTGATCAAATGATTGATTGTTGCCCACATGGGACAGTAGGGTAGCTTGGTCGATCCTCGAGCGTTTGGGACGCTTGGACCGCGGTTCAAATCCGCGCTGTCCCATCATCAGGCACATCACAGTAACGCGCTTCATAAAATGATCAAATCGGGGAAGAAAGATGCAGGGTACAAGCCGTAAAACATTGGTTCTCTTCTGGTTTCTCCTTCTCGCGCTAATCGGCATCAGGATCCGCGCCGACGCAAGCGTACTGCCGCCGCTTCTGCTCGCTCTCGTGCTCCTGACAGGCGGCATCGATATCCCGATTTTGCACAAACGGATGCGAAAACCGGTTTACACATGGGAGAGTGTGCATCTTCTCGAGAAGATATTTTCAGTCTCGCTGGAGGATTTTTTTGAAAAGAAGCGTTTTTTTGATACCGCGATCACGGTCAATCTTGGCGGATTCGTGATACCGCTCGCCTGCGCCGGTTATCTCGGCGTGACATATCCCAATCTCGCATCGCTTGAGATCTGCATCATTATGATAGCGGTGACCCACATCATGGCCACATTTTATGGCGGGTTCGGGATCAAGATTCCGGAGTGCATCGGAGTCGTGCCACTTCTGCTCGCGCTGTTGCTGGCGCCAGATGATGCCGCAATGGTCATGTTCGTTGCAGGCGTTTCAGGAGTCCTGATCGGGCTATTCACCGTGCTCGGCACGATCAATGCGGAGCGGGAGGGGTGCGCAAGGATCAGTCTTGGCGGCGCAGGAAGTTTTCATGCAGTCTATGTCATGATGCTGCTTGCGATGCTGATCGATGTGATGTTGTAGGCGCGGAAAGGTTTGCGAGGGCATGCGCACAAGAACGCTTGAGGCGGATTGAATTGGTATTAATGAATCCATTTAGATTTAAAAGGCTTCACTCTAAAATTGTGCGTAATGTCTTTTAGGTTAGGCTGAATATCCAAAATAAAGAGACAAGACTTATTTATGCTGTTTTGCCACCGAATATCATCCTGGTTTGCCTGTTGGATCGTAAAGATGATTACATAAGTCTGGAAAACTATTTGAAACGGATATAATAGGGATGGATGGCACTTACACCCATTTGATTCCCATTTTCAGATCCGGATAAGTCCACGAACGAAACCGTAGATCATTTCATATCCAGCTTAAAGAGCGCAGCAGTCGTCTCGAGGAAGTCGAGATTCTCCTCTGCCGCGGCATTGCGCAGCGTCTTTGTCGGTTCTGCCAGCACCTTGTTGGTGATGGCGTGCGTGAGATCGTCGAGCACCTGACGTTCAAAATCCCCGAGCGTGTGCTTCGCAGAGAGCCGGTTGACCGCACGTTCTCGTTCGCGGATTCTCAAGTCCTGTATCTGGCTGTACAGTGCTGCTATGATTTTATCTGCACGCTGACTCTTGTACTGCAATTGAAGTAACTCATACTCCGCTTCTACAATCTCTTCGACCCTTCCAACCTCTTGCAGCCGTTTTTGCAGATTCCTATCACTGATCTCCTTGAGTCCGTCGATGTTGTAGAGTTTCACATCCGGTAGTTCGGACGCTGCCTCTTCGATGTCCCGCGGGGTGGCGATATCGATCAGGAGCATATCACGATTGTGATTCTCGCGGTTCTCCATGATCTGCCGCAGCATCTTCGAGGTTATAACCGCATGAGGTGCTGATGTTGCGCTGATCACGACGTCTGAACATGCGATGTACTTATCCATCTCGTCGTACCTGACCGCAAATCCGTTCAACTCCTCTGCAAGTTCCTCTGCCCGCTCAAAGGTGCGGTTTGCAACATATATCGCGGAAACATTCTTGTGCGCAAGCGCATGTGCGACGAGCGTTCCCATCGTGCCTGCACCAATGATTACAACCATTTTTCCCTCAAGCGTGCCAAGCACGTCCTCTGCGAGATCGACCGCTGCCGACCCGATGGATACTGACCCCTGGTTGATCCGCGTCTCTGCCCGCACCCTCTTCCCGACGTGGATCGCCTTCTCAAAAGCGGTATCCAGCACCTTTCCGGTGACGCCTGCCTGCCGGGCGGTATGGTACAGTTCCTTGATCTGCCCGAGTATCTGATCCTCGCCAACGATCATCGATTCGAGCCCACATGCGACCCTCATCAGATGCGCCAGCGACTCTTCGTGGTCGTTGAACTCGACGATCCGTTCCGGAACGCCCATCTTCTTTGCATAATCGAACAAGACCTTGCTGCCCTTCGGCGAGACCACGTACACCTCGACGCGGTTGCACGTCATCAACACGGCACACTCGAGCACCAGTTCATGCGAGTAAAGCCTGTGCAACATGTCTCCAACCGTGCCGTGCCACGCATGTTCAATATCATCGATGCTCGCTTTCGTATGCGTGATGATCATGCTGGATATCTCGGTCATCAGGTCACCTTTGTTCGCAATCGTTTATCAACTTATCAACCTTCCGTGCGGATCGATCTCACCGTTCTTGATGCGCGTGGACGAGATCGGCACCCCATCCTCTGCCAGGACAAAAGGCACCAGAACGATCTCGATCTCGCGCATCCCGCGCTTCATGCGGAGTTCATTGATCTTTACAGCGGCAGGATGCGTCTCAGGAGAGACCACGATATAATCGAAGGATTCCTCGAGCGCGGTGCCATAAGGATCATGCAGGGTTGCAATCTCTGGCGATATCCCGAACCGGTCGGTCACGTATCGCGTTAGTTCGCGCTCCCTGATTCTGTAATCAGCGACCGGCTGGACGCGCCTTCTCGCAAGATCGTCCGACGTCAGTCCGATGACGACCTCGCCATCCCTGCCGAGTTCATACGCACGGCTGATGAGTGCTTCGTGACCGTCATGGAGCGGATCGAACGTTCCGCCAACTGCTACTCGCGGCATGACTACCCTTTTGCGCAAGTGGATAGATTTAAGTTTCGCTTCCGGCAGGCGTTGACATGGCTTGTCACGGCTGCGGTCGTGCTTCTGGCATTCCGGGGCTGGCTGGCGCTGAAACGATGATTGGGGAAATAGAAGGCAGACAAAATAAGCTGTCTCAACTGAAATAAAAAAAAAGAGTGCGGGGGTGTGAAAATCACCCTCACTCTGTCTCTACAGAGCATTGATGCTCGTATGCATACAAAATCTGCGCGTAGTCTTCTGGCTTCTCGTAGTTACTCTCGTAACCGATCTTTGCAGTTTCCATCTCGCCACTGTCGATCAGTCCATTCTTGTCGTGATCGTACCGTCTTAAGACATTTTGATCAAGACCTTCGCATCCTCCACTGGGGACTTCAAGAGCTGGGCGATCACTGCTTTTTGGCGTGAACCCCTCTTCTGCATCAGCGATCTTTGTTTCTTCAACTGCCGGCGTTTCCGCAGGCGTTACCGGCGTTGCCGCAGGCGTTGCTTCCGGCGTTGCTGCCGGCGTTGCTTCCGGTGTAGGCTCAACTTCGGCGGGTTCATCGTCCCCGAGGCACCCGGAAAATGCGACGATCAATACAATCATTGCAATTGCAACAATTCTAAGCATGGTTTTGCTCATAGCTTATATCCTCCTTAATGTTACTGTATTCTATCTTCTCCTCGTATTTATAATCTTTCCTTGAATTGGATTCCTAAATAATTGTAAACATCGTTCCTGCTGGCATTCCCGAGTTTTGCAATTAGGAAGGAGTCCATCCTTGAGAGCTTATCGAGGCACATCTGTTAATCTCCTGACGACGGTGCCGCTTGCACCATCTGCCAGACGTATAACTACTGTTTGGTTTGGTGGCAGTCATAAATCTTTCGCATACGTCACCAGTTAAACCCAATCACAGATCATTCATCCACCACCGCGCTCTCGCCGCCAGCCGCCCGCAGCCGGTCCAGCAAAAACTCCCGGTCGAGGGACGCCATGAAATATCCTGCTCTCGGACCAGATTTCTTCCCGAGTAGGGATGTGTAGATCGCCTGGAACATCTTGTTTGCTGAGATGCCGGATTCTTCGGAGACCGCGTACACGAGATCATGCAGGTCTTTGGCTGCCACGCCCCCCTGAATGCGGGATGCAAGTGTCCCAAGCCCTGCTCTCTGCTCATCAGAGAGATTCTTCACGGCATCAGGCAGCATCTCCTGCACCTCGAATATAGCAGAGTCGGGTGCATACGACGTGAGCCAGTTCTCGACGTTTAAGACGCGCCGCCTAACAGACGCCTCGTCGTGCCCATCGTAGCCGCTCCGGTCAAGCACCTCGCGAATTCCACTTAGGTCGGATGCAATCTGCACAGCGGTTACGAGATGCGTAAACGGGATATCTGACTTGAGGTACTCTTTTGTTCTGGACAGTTCCACTGCCCTGCCTGTCGCGCGGTCAAACTCATCGATCAGATCAATGATGCGGGCTGGATCAAAGTCTATGTGCTTCTCTGGCTTTGCCCGGATGATTAAGTACCTGAGCACCTCGGGTGGCATGACCTGCAACATATCCGCGATCGTTACAGTAACCCCGGTCGATGACGACATCGCGCCCTTTCCCTTCAGGTGGATCCACTCATAGACGATCGGATACGGGGGCTCATAATCGTATATCTCCCTCGAGATCCTCGTACCTGTGTCATACGAGCCGCCTCTTGTCGCATGATCCTTGCCAAACGGCTCGATCGTGACGCCGAGAACGCGCCACCTGGAAGCCCAGTCAACCCTCCATGTCAGCTTTCCGTTCCCTTTCGCAGGCACCGTGCCAGAGTGGCCGCATTCGCATGCGTAATCAACGGTTCCTGCATTTTCATCGAACTCAGAGATTGTTGTGGTCGTAATCCTCCCGCACTCCTCACATATAACATTGAAAGGACTCCATCCAGCAGGGATTTCCCTATGCGATACCTCTTCGATGATCGTAGCGATCCGGTCCCGGTTGGCAAGCGCGGTCATGGTGGCAGGCACGAAATCCCCGCGTCCATAGAGTTCATGCGCGCGGTATATCGTGGGACTGATGTCCAGCCGCTCAAGCGATTCGAGAAACGGCGTCAGGTAATGCTCGGCATAGTTCGCGCAAGCCCCGCACGGGCAGGGTACGGCGGAAAGCGGTTTTCCGACGTGCTCACTATAATCATCAGAGAGAAACGGATAGACCTTACGAAGCGGATCTAAGGTATCTGCGATATAGATTAACTCTGCATCGATCCCTGCATCGCAAAGTGCACGGTACGCCGCATCCGCGGTCACTACCTCGCGCATGTTTCCGATGTGAATCTCCCCTGAAGGGGTGATCCCTGTCGCGATGGTGTGCTTCTTTGCGGCTACGTTATCTGCGATGACATCTGCCCAGTGTCTTGGCTCGTCCATCTCACTTTATAGTCGAAATGGTAGTCAGTTTCAGATGCTCTACACCCTTGAGCGCCATAAGACCCTCTGCTACCTTTTTGAGATCTTTCGCATCACCGTGCAGCGCGATGAGCTCGAGGCATGTCTTCTCATCTGCATGGAAATGCATCGAGGACTGGATCACCTCCAGATGCTGATGCTGAATGTCGGCAAGCGCATCGATAAGTCCGTGTTGCTCGTGGTTGTAAGTCAGCGATATGACGCCAAGCCGGTCCCCCTTGACCTCGCTTGCCCATTCGTAGTACCGGATATAACTTCGGATTGCATCCCTGATGCCCTCTGATCTCGACGAGTATCCCCGTTTCGTAAGTATTTCATCAAACCTTGTCAGCAAGTTATCCGGTAGCGATACTCCGATTCTCATCAATTCCTGTTCTGGTTCCATTCGATCATCCCTTATGTGGTGTGCAGTACTGTGTTAAACAATGCATATCCGCCCATGCATTAATAATACTATGTATCCAATCACATAGAATCTCATTATTATGTAGATAATGAGAACATTTTTATAGGATGAGAACTAACCTAATTAACAAAAGGAAGTGGAGAATATGCTAGAATTGCAAGATACGGTTGCGGATGGTACACGCAGAAGGATAGCAAAGGCATCTGCCTTAGCTACGATCGGTAAGGTCGTGGCACCTCTAGATGTAGCTCCTGCTTCAGCGGTTAAAGCCACTGGAATCTTCATCCTTGATCGCAATCTTGGCGGGGGTCTTCCGTCCGGATCGGTGGTATATCTCTCAGGAGATCCGAAATCGATGACAGAGATATTTTTACACCAGTTTACACAGACACGCAAGACGTATTACGTGGTTACCGGGCGGAGACCCAAGTACGTTGCGCAGAACATACGGAGCATGGGGTATGATATATCAGAAATAACGTTCATCGATATATATAGTGAATATTATATTACTGCCCAGGGTGAACTGGTCGATAACGTGGGCAACGAGTACGTGGACAACCAGATCGTAGATTTCATGATATACAATCTACAAAATATTGAGACGGAAGAAGACTTTAGCGGTGCAAACATCCTATTTGACACATTCTCGTTCTTCTTAAATCTCAGTGTCAATGTCGGGCAGATCAGGAAACTCATGAACGTTATCTATGAGACAACCAAGGAACTCGACGGGATGACTTACCTGTACGGATTGAAGAACACGCATGACCGGACGCTCGAGAACGAGATCATCAATGCATGTGATGTGGTCTTCGATATAGAACTGCTCCGCAATTCCGACGAGATCGTGAGTAGACTGTCCATCCCGAAGATTCGTGGAATGTCTCCGATCACGGATATGCTCAAGTTCAAGATTAGTGAAGGTATCCAGATCGATACCTCAACAGATATCGCATGAGTCTGGCATATCACCACTCATCGGGGTAACTGTGGCACCATCTGCACTCACGCTCTGAACTGGCATTGAAGTTCTGCTTCGAATTTTCATAAGCGGTCGCATTGTGGCATTCCGTGCATTCCGTAATCGTGAGCACATTCACGCCCTTTGCCGAATAGTTCGCGGGATCCGCGGTGACGTTATGCCGATCGCTCTCGTTTATCGGATCTGACTGGTACGAGTGGCAGCACTCGCACCACTTCCATGTGTACTCCTCGATCGGATGATTCATCTCCTCGTTTATGTGACACTTTGTGCAGTTCACAGCCCCATGCACACTCGCATTAAACATCGTCTCGTTCACATAAGCATCAGAGTCGTTCAGTTCGAAGTGGCAGTTCCCGCACTCATCCGCCCATTCAAACACAGGGATCTTGAGGCTTATATCATGTATCCTGCCTCTGTCGTGGCATTCGGAAACGATGCAGCCAGACGTCTTTGTCGCATGTTGGATGTTTGCGGTGTAGTTCGGCGGACCCGGATTTTCGAATATGTCGATGAACTCGTTTGCCGAGTTCCGGTGGCACCATGCGCAGTCAGAGAGGTCGCTTGCAAGGATGATGTCGGTGCGGTTCCACGGATAGTGTGACGACTGAGACATATTGACGCGGTACGTCGCGTTCCCACTTGCATCGAAGCCCGGAACCTTCATCGTGCTTAAGTTGTGGCACCCATGCCCACATGAGGTCGAGTTCGTCTCGGCACTCGTGCGTGCTGTGATGTTTACACCGCTCTTGAAGTGGTTATAGACCGCGGTTGCGGTGCTCACGTTCTGGTACGCATAAGTGCCGTTGTGGCAGTCATAGCAGAGATACGCATCATTGTTGAATGTGTCCTTGTGCCCACTCTCAGGATATGCGCCGTCAGGTACGTGGCAGCCCCAGCATTTGGCGTTGTTCGCATCACTGACCTCTGACGAAGCGATGCCGGTCATATTCTCATTGACATTCTCGTGCACGCCCAGATTCATCGCTGTCACATTGATCTCGTAGACTGTGCCTGCCTTGTTAACCCCGTAGAGCGCGTGGCAGTCTGTGCAGTTCCCGCTCGTCTGCACCCGTGTCAGGGTCTCGTTGTGAAGCCGCCCTTCACCATGACAGTCGTTGCAGTCCTGGCTTCCTGCGTGCTGGATATTTCTGTCGTTTTCGAATTCCATGAACGGAGTCGATGTATTGATGTGGCAGTATGAGCAGTACGCGGTGTTGTTATTCTCCATGAACATATCCGCGATATCGGTCCGGTTGTTCCCGTAGTGGGATACAACCGAGAATGCCGTGTGGTAGGTGTCGTTCTCGGTGAATGCGTATTTCATCTCTGACTGGTTGTGACAGCCCATGCATGAGTCTGAGTCTGTCGGGCGCCCCCAGTACGCAGAGATGTTGGTTCCGTTCTTGAAGTGATTGTGAACCTCTGGTGCAGCGCTCACATTGTCAAATGGAGGGGGGGTCTTGCGGTGGCAGTCGTAGCAGAGATATGGCGGATCCATTCGCGTGTAGTGCAGGTCTGCGTTCAGACCGTCCTCGAAGTGGCAGACCCAGCAGGACCTGTTCAAGCCGTACTCAAGCGAGATATCGTTTGTATTCCAGTGCATCGCCTCCCCAAAGACGCTTGCGTTTATCCGCTTGTTCTTTGCAAACCCGTCCTCGTCGTGGCATCTCAAGCAATCGAATCCGCCCGTCCCAGACCACAGATTCGCTGCATGCAAGTCCGCCGGAGTCTGGTCATCGTTTGTGTGGCAGCTGTAGCAGCCATCTTCCGTGTTTGAATAGTTCGTGAAGTTTCCGTGCTCGTTCTGCGGAGCATCTCCCCAGATCAGTCCGGCTGTTGTGTTGTTGTGGCAGATGCCGCAGTCCTCGGTCGGATTGATCAGGTCTATCGTTGTGCCGTAGTGTGAGATGTTCGATGCGAGCGTGTTTTTGAGCAGCTGCCCGTGCGTGTCCGCGTGGTTCTGGTTGATGCTGTTGTTGTGACAGTCTACACAACGCCCATGGCTCATACTGGTCTCAAGGGTCGTTGAGTTCGGGTAATGCGTATATATTATCGGAGGCAGCCGGTTCGGCGGATAACTCGAACTAATCCATGTCTCGCCGTAACTCGTTTCCGCGTTCCATTCATCGCTTCGTGCGTGACAGTCCTCGCATGACCACGGCTCCTTTTGCGGTTGGTAAATGAAGTTCCTGTCCCCCATCCCCTCCGGCTGCATGCCGTCGCTGTTGTGGCAGCCCCAGCAGGGCTTCGATCTCGAATCGCATTCAAGAATATCAGAGATGGTGTTGTTGGTGACGTTCCCGTGAATTCCGGCAGCGATTGCGTCTGCATCGACGAGTGACTGGACCCC
>JAUWGA010000103.1 GCA_030606635.1 Methanosarcinales archaeon | reverse complement strand
ATGCGTCAAGATTATTACACCCAAAAACCATACATCACCAATGCGAATCGCATCAACCCTTGAACTGCAGGATAAGCCGGGGCAGCTTCTGGCAGCACTGACGCCACTCTCAGCTCTCGGCGGGAATATTATCAGCGTTGTGCACCATCGCGACCAGAGGACCTCGAGGGGCAAGATTCCGGTACAGATCGTATTCGAGATAGGTGACGCCGAGCGGCAGTTACTGCTCGATGAACTCGAGAAAAGCGGCATTGCTGTTGCCAGCATCGATGAGCATCCGCTGATCGAACGTGAGTCCGTGATACTGATCGGGCATATCATACATACCGACATCAAAGACACGATCGACTGCATCGACCGTACCGGGTTTGCAGAGGTTACCGACATCTCCATTGCGATGCCGAAGATCGAAGGCGAATCATCCGCATACATGCTCATCGAGGCGGTAGGGAAGTCCGAACTTGCGAAAGCTGTCGATCTCTTAAAGGAGATTGCAGACCGGAAGGATCTGCTTGTGATCGAGCCTGTGCGGAACTGAGGTAGCCCGTTTCCCATGCTCAACATATCAGACCTCTCATCCGAGTTCGAAGACCGGAGATCCGCAATCCTTGACTACGAGCGTGAGACCTCCGGCGAACTCGAAGAATACAAAAAAGCACTCCCGGATCTGGATCATGCAGATGCGTCCTTAAATATCGCTCTTCCGCAGTACAGCGGCGCAAGGATCTTTGAGCCGGGAGTTGCTATCAGACGATTCCTGCCGGCTGCGGCATGGAACGATCGGCGGGATGCCGTGGAGTGGGTGGACTCTGTGCTTGCCGGCGTTGCGGTCGGATCTGCGGATGGCAGCCAGATATATCCGGATAAAAATTATGGTCTCCCGATCGCGGTTGTGCAGATCGGTAGCGTCCGTAACCGGCACACAGAAGAATCCGAGTACGCGCAAAGTACAAGCGCGACCCTGATCACGCCTGATGAGTTTGTGGACGCAGAGGAGTATGTATTCAGTAAGGCGTTTGTAGACGCCAGACGTTTTGCTCTCGAATGTGATGCCTTAATCGACCTGATGCACACGAGCGCGGGCGCGAATACGGAAACAGACATGGATGCGGACATGGACGACGACCGGATCTACCTGCTGCTCGACGGAACGCTGGTGCCCTCGCACATCAATGCGCTACGTGCGAACGTAAAAGAGATATATCTCGACGCGATGAGGAGATTGCTCGATGCATCGAACGAGACCGGAAATCCTGTGATCGGATATGTGGATGTGAGCGTGCAGAGGGATGTCGTGACGATGATGCGCCATATCTATGGACTTCCCGAGACGAAAAGACTCTTCGATCCGGTCTTGTTTGCAGGCAGGTTGAACTGGGGCGACCGGACAAAGGCGTTTGTCTGCAACCGGGACGACCGCCGCGGTGCGGACAGCCCATCGGTGCTCGATATGTATGCAAGGCACAGAGACAGCATCGCATTCTTTTATATGCGGATGGGCGATCTTCCGAGCCGGATCGAGTTTCCAATCTGGTGTGCGGACGATACTGCCGAGATCGACCGCATAGCAGACATCATCCGTGCGGAGACGGTCATCCGCGGGAGCTATCCTGATATCCTGATGGTGGCGCACAGGAATGCGGTGATCACGACAGGGGAACATTCGCTCTTTTACAGGATGCTAACTCGTTTCTGCACCGAGCACGGGATTGCTGCGTACACCGGAGCAAAGCAGGCGCATAAGGAGCTGGACAAGGGGATGTCCCGGGAAACCGGAAGCACGGATACGCACCGGAATCGTTAGGTGTTATGCTCAGGTCGGTGCCACAAGCCGCGACCGTCTGCATGACCGAATATTTTATGAGGCATAACATCACTTGATCATGATACCGGGCCCGTGGTCTAGTCGGTTATGACACCGCCTTTACACGGCGGGGATCATGCGTTCGAATCGCATCGGGCCCACGGGGCTGTGGCCTAGCCAGGTATGGCGACGGGCTCCAGCGGATAAATGATGAACAACGGGTCTACTGACGCCTGCCCGACGGGGCGGGTGTATGATGAGCCGTTGGAGCACTGATGTGCCCTCCTCGACCTTCGAGGGTTCGGAGAGACCCGTCGATCGTGTGTTCGAATCGCACCAGCCCCATCACTTCCTTTAACCGGCGCGGTCTGAAAATCGTAATAGATCACCGTGGAGAACGCAGAAGTGTGCAGAGGCGCAGAGTTTTAAGACTGATCTGACCCTCTGCGGTAACGCCTCCGGCGTCGACGCCCGGGACGGAGAATTTTTCACGGGCGTTAACGGCTCTGCCGTCGACGCTTGCGTTAAAATCTAAGGAAATTTAATGATATAGTGAGTTCAAGGGGGAATTCAGCAGTGTCTGTAACCTTTATAGCCAATCCAGACAGACATATCAAAGCATAAATCCAAATCTAACAGGCGGACATTCATGAACGAAATTCAATTAACGGTTGTAAAGGCGTATCCGAAGGATGCAGGAAGGGGGATGGCACGCCTCGATCCCTACGTCCTTCAGACGCTTCAATTGTCACCAGGGGACATTATCGAGATCGAAGGCAGGAGGGTGACCGGTGCGAAGGTCTGGCGCGCTGATCGGCAGGACTGGGGGCAGGAGACGATACGGATCGACAGTTATGTGCGCCAGAACGCTGGCAGTGGGATCGGGGAACGGGTGACGATCAGGCGTGCACCCATAAAAGATGCCGAACGAGTGGTTTTTGCCCCGCCGCAGGGTTCGGAGGTCCAGTTCGGTCCTGATGCCGAGACCATCGTGAAGCAGCAGACGTTTAAGCGCCCTATCCTGCTCGGTGATATCATCCCCATCCTGACGACACCATCCCCGTTTGGGGGGCAGATGCTGCCGCTCATTGTGACCGAGACGATACCTGAAGGGATGGTGCTGGTGGACAAACAGACCGAGATCGTGCTGCTCGAAAAACCGGTCATTGGGTTTGACTCTGCGAAAGGTACCGGCATCACGTACGAGGATATCGGGGGGCTTCATAATGAGGTTGACCGGGTGCGTGAGATGATCGAACTGCCAATGAAACATCCCGAAGTTTTCCAGAAACTGGGCATCGATCCTCCGAAGGGGATACTGATGTACGGACCGCCCGGAACCGGGAAAACATTGATTGCGAAGGCGGTGGCAAACGAATCCGGCGCTCATTTCATATACCTCGCAGGACCTGAGGTTATGGGCAAGTATTACGGGGAGAGCGAGCAGCGGCTGCGGGATATTTTTGAGGAAGCGGAAGAGAAGTCGCCTTCAATTATTTTCATCGATGAGATCGATTCGATTGCCCCGAAACGAGAGGAAGTTTACGGAGAGGTGGAACGGAGAGTGGTTGCCCAGTTGCTGTCATTGATGGATGGTCTCGAGGAGCGTGGCCAGGTTGCTGTGATCGCGGCAACGAACCGTGTGAATGCGATCGATCCGGCACTCCGCCGCCCAGGGAGATTTGACAGGGAGGTCGAGATCGGTGTCCCTGATCTGAAAGACCGCATCGAAATCCTGCAGATTCATGTGCGCGGGATGCCGCTCTCTGATGATGTTGATCTGTGCGAACTCGCAGAGAACACGAACGGCTTCGTTGGTGCAGATCTCTCATCACTGACGAGAGAATCTGCAATGAAAACGCTGCGCAAGTATTTACCAGAGATCAATCTTGACGACGAGGAGATTCCAAAGGAGGTACTGGACGGGATGATCGTCACGGGAGAGGATTTCGAGGATGCGCTGCGTGAGATCGAGCCATCTGCGATGCGCGAGGTGCTTGTCGAGATTCCGCATGTTACATGGGCTGACGTCGGAGGAATGGATGCGGTGCGGCAGGAACTTCAGGAAGTGATCGAATGGCCCCTTAAAAATCCGGAACGTTTCGGGAAGATGGGCATAACGCCGCCGAAGGGTATCCTCTTGTACGGTCCTCCGGGCACAGGAAAGACCCTGCTTGCAAAGGCTGCTGCAAACGAATCGAACGCCAATTTCATCAGCATAAGCGGTCCACAACTGCTCTCGAAGTGGGTCGGGGAATCCGAAAAAGCGATTCGGGAGACATTTAAAAAGGCAAAACAGGTTGCGCCTGCTATCATATTCTTCGACGAACTGGACGCGCTCGCGCCGATTCGCGGGATGGACTCGTCAAGGGTCACTGACCGCGTGCTAAACCAGCTCTTGACCGAACTGGACGGGCTCCAGACGCTCAAGTCGGTGATCGTGGTTGCTGCAACCAACCGCCCTGACATCGTCGATCCTGCGCTTATCAGGTCAGGGAGGTTTGACCGGCTCGTGTATGCAGGGGTGCCAACGAAGTCCGGAAGAGAGGCTATCCTGCGAATCCACACAAGTGAGATGCCGCTAACGAATGTGGATCTCACTGAACTCGCTGATATAACCGATGGTTATGTCGGTTCCGATCTCGAATCGCTCTGCAGGGAGTCTGCTATGCTTGCAATGCGCGAGGATCTCGATAAGATCGAGATGCGGCATTTCGAGGAGGCTTTGCAGAAGATACGGGCGACCGTAAGCTCTGATCTCATGGATCATTACCAGCGGGTGCAGGAGAAGTTCAAGGGCGGTGCGGCTGCAAAGGAGCCGAGTTCATACGTCGGATACCGGTAATATGACATCCATACTCGTTACAAATGACGACAGCGTGTACTCGTCCGGCATCAGGGCAGCGTACAGGAGCGTTCGCGATCTCGGAAACGTTAACGTCGTGGCGCCATCGATGCAGAAATCAGGTGTCGGGAGATCGGTGTCGGTCTTCGAGCCCCTGAGATTCTCTGAGATCAAACTGGACGCGTTCGAGGCTTATGCGGTCGCGGGAACGCCTGCCGATTCCGTGATCCTTGCGATCTTTGCTATCATGGACCAGCTCCCTGATCTCTGCGTATCCGGGTTTAATATCGGCGAGAACATCAGCACTGACACAGTGACCACATCCGGCACGATCGGTGCTGCGCTTGAGGCTGCCAGCTACGGCATCCCAACGATAGCGGCATCGATTCAGGTGGTGGATCAGGGCGACAAGTTCGACGATCTCAGGCATTATGAGTACGATTTCGATGCCGGGATCGATCTGGTCGGAAGGATTGCAAAACACGCGCTTAAAAATGGTTTTCCGGATGGTGTGGATGTGCTCAACGTCAACATCCCGCGAACCGCATCCCTTGATACTGAGATCGAGATCACCAGACTGTCGAGAAAGATATTCAAGACTGCTGTTGAGAGGCGGCATGACCCGCGGGGGCGTCCGTACTACTGGATCGATGGCGATCTCGTGCAGGATGATGAACCCGGCACCGACGTACATGCGCTCGCACAGCACCACATCTCTATAACGCCGCTAACGCTCGATTCGACTGTGGGGCTCGACCAGTTAACGACGCGGGAGATCCCGGAAACGCTTCGCAGGGCAGTAGAGGCGTTTTATTAGGACGAGATGAAACTGGTGCCTGATGCCAAAGGCAGATCACCGAAAACAATAGGGAGTCCCGTCGAGTTTTTGGATGCGGGAGAGCGAGTGACAGCATCGATCTGCACAGGTCACCTCATGATTGCTCAAATTTAATACCGATACAGGACAACTTCATCTCATGCGATTGGGAGACATCATTCATGTGGCGTCGGCTGACACATACACCGTCAAATTATGTGATGAGAATAGTGGGTTTGCCGGGCAGTTTGTTTCGGTATCGACGTCAGACGTCACGATCATCGGGGTTGTCACAGGGGTATCGCATTCAGTTAAGGAGGATATGGTTGGTTATCTATCGCAGGATAAAAAAATCAAGTACCAGCCATACATCGAGGACTATAAGAACAGTTACTGCACCGTGCACGGGCTTGGAACGCTTTCGGATGGCGGTGGCGGTGATGGCGCGGTGTATGCGGTCGATAGGTCTCCGCATATCGATGATCCGGTTAAGCCGGCATCCACTGATGAGATCATGCGGTTCCACACTGCCGGCAAAAGACCGTGCGCCCCGTACCTCCATGATCTCAAGGATCAGTTGCAGTCGCCTGTTATCCTAAAGATGGCTGACGAGATTGTGGGTGCAGTCCCTGAAAGCGAGAAGATGCTCGATCTCGTCAGGAAGTACATGAAACGGATTACTTAACTACGGTCTCGACGATTTGATTCTTATGCCCTACTGTTTGGGCGATTTCAACAGACTCTTGCACATCGGCG
>JAUWGA010000183.1 GCA_030606635.1 Methanosarcinales archaeon | reverse complement strand
GCAATCTCTGGATCGTGCGTGATCATGATGATGGTGCGCCCATCCCTGTTCAGGTCCTCAAAGATCTTCATGATCTCGTCACCAGTCTTTGTGTCGAGATTTCCGGTGGGCTCGTCCGCGAGAATGATCGATGGGTCGTTTACGAGTGCCCTTGCAATCGCAACACGCTGGCGCTGCCCGCCTGAGAGCTCTGTCGGCTTGTGATGCATCCGATCAGACAGTCCCACGAGTTCAATGAGTTCTTTTGCGCGCTTCCCCGGATCGATGCCGGGTTTCTGGTTCGCAAGCGTCGGGAGTTCGACATTCTTAAGCACGCTCATTCTGGATACAAGATTGAAGGTCTGGAATACAAATCCGATCTCTTGCCCCCGGAGATGTGCAAGTTCGGCTTCGGAGAGTTTGCTCACGTCCTTTCCTGATACGTGGATCTCTCCTCCGGTCGGGAGGTCGAGGCATCCGATCAGGTTCATGAGCGTGCTCTTGCCTGAGCCGGATGGTCCCATGATCGCAAGGAACTCGCCACGCCGGATGGCGAGATCGATGCCGTGGAGTATCGGCACTTCCATCTTGCCGATGTAGTAACTCTTTCTGGCGTTTATGATGTTCACGGCGGGAGGTTCGTCCTGCCGCGGTTCGGCGTGGTTGTGGTGGTTGTGGTTGTTCATGTTGTTTACCTCTTTTTGTTCAGACTTGTCGATTAATCGACTTGTCGATTATATGGGTATAAGCAATAGTACTTAAATCTTCCGATTAATCGAAATACTTTGTGATGAAACGCAGAACTTCACAGAACAATCACAAACGCACGCCCCGCCCCAACCTCGCTCTCAGCCCTGATGCTCCCGCCATGCCTCTCGATGATTTCCTTACATGCCGTACAGATCCACAGGTTCAACTTGGCTTTCAAAGAAACCTGAAGTCCTCCTGATTCACCCCCGGAACCAATGGCATCAGCTCCGCCAACTCCATTCAGATGGACTCGAATCGCCCGGCAATCTCGTCCGCAATCTTGTCCCTGTTATCCTTCGTCACCGCGATCAGATCGAACTCTGCCCTGATCCGCTCTGCCAGAGGATGAGCCGATCGCTGATGAAGCACGACAAGCATATCCCTATCAGACGCCAGTGCCTCTTCCACTACCCGAATAAACCGCTGCGACGTAAGTTCCATCGGCGCGATCTCATCGATCACGATCAGATCAGTAGCAATCGCACTCAAGATCGCGCTTACCCCGATCCGGTCCAGATCATGCAGATTGACATGATACTTCCCGACCCGGGGTCCATCTCCCCGGATGTGGGCAAGCACCCCCTTTACGCCGGTCTGCAGATCGAGTAGTTCGAATCCGACCCGCCTGCCCCTGCTATCTCCTTCCCTGCCATCCCTTTCTGTGATGTCAGAGCAGATCATGCCGCCGGTGCTTCTGCCCAGACGATCTGCCACAGCCCTGCAGACCGTTGTCTTACCGACCCCGGGCTGACCTGTTATCGCTACCCGCGTCCTCATCACTCAGATTCCGGATACCAGATCCATAAGCGCTGCCTTCGGGTCCGGCGCACGCACGATCCCGGATGCGAGCAGCACGCCCTTAGCACCAAGTTCCAGCGCTGCCACCATATCCTCACCTTTTGAGATGCCAGCGCCGCATAGCACCGGGACGTCGGGATCGATTCCCAGAGCAGCATCCACCGCACCGGAAACGATCCCGGGATCAGCCGTTGAGACCGGTATTCCCGTACCGATCAATTCAGGCGGTTCGATCGCGACAAAATCCGGCTTTAATGCTGCGGCTGCCTTTGTGGTTGCGATGTTGTTGCTGCACACGATCGTTGCAATACCGGTGCGGCGTGCCGCCTGGATTGCAGCATCGATCTCGGCGAGCGTGAGCCTGCGCTCTGAGTGATTGATTAGTGTCCCGACCGCGCCTGCATCGCGCACAGCTTCTGCAAGCACATGCCCTGTACTGCCGCCTGCGGAGGCGCCGTCGATATGCTGCGCAAATACGGGGATGCCAGTCTCTACTACCGGGCGGATGTCTGAGAGTTGCGGCACAGCTATGATCATGATGCCTGCATCCCTGCTGACGTCACTGCACATCTCGGCGAGGCGGACCGCGTTTTTGCCGGTTGCCTCGATATACGTCTTGAAGTTCAACACCACCAGTGGAGTTTTCAGTTGTTTCATCGTGATCTCCTGTTAAATGCCCCTGATAGGCGGCATGTTAGATCGGAAATTGCTTAAAGATATCGATGATTTCAATACCACCGAACCCACACATGGCAAGCACACGGCAAGCAAACAGCAAGAATGACTCGCGGGGGCTGCTATAAATTTAAGTATTCCGATAACATTGATTCTCAACACGGTGAAAGAGATAACAGGGGAGGAGTTAAATCCTCTTGAATATATACTACAGAAGGTGGCTAGGATATCTAACACCAGCTAACCCCCATCAACGATAATGAGGCATATTCATGACAACACAATCAGAAAAAATCTATGAGCAGGCGAAGAATGTAATTCCAGGCGGAGTCAGTTCCCCGGTACGTGCGATAAAGCCATACCCGTTCTAC
>JAUWGA010000028.1 GCA_030606635.1 Methanosarcinales archaeon | reverse complement strand
GGTCACGCGAAGTTCTTGCTCGCTGGTCCGCTCTGACCGGTAGGTTGGGGCAGTCTCATCAAACATGAGATACTAAAAAGAACAGACATGCCCCCCATCACCGAACACGGCACAACTGTAGAACTCGGGGAAGCGTTCTACAACCCCCACATGACCGCTGACCGCGATCTCACGATCGCAGTCCTTGCAGCATTCGACCGCACGGTTGCCCCCCTCGAATCATACCTCGACACGTTCGCTGCAACCGGCATCCGGGGCTTGCGTGCCGCAACGGAACTCGGACTTACCGCAACGCTCAACGACCGTGATCCGGATGCCGCATACCTGATCCGGAAAAATATCGCCTTAAACAACCTGCAATCGTCCTGCGTTGTCACAAACGAGGATGCAAACGTCTTGCTCCACCAGAGGCGGTTCGATGTCATCGATATTGACCCGTTCGGATCGCCCGCGCCGTTCCTTGCCGCGGCATCACGCTCTGCCAAAAAGATGCTCTGCATAACCGCGACCGACACGGCACCGCTCTGCGGGGCGCACCTGAACGCAGGCATCCGCAAATACGCGTCTGTGCCGATGAACAACGAGTACCACGCCGAGATCGGGGTTCGGGTGCTGATGGGCGCGATCGCACGGGCGCTTGCGGTGCAGGAGAAAGCGATGGTTCCGCTACTTGCTTATGCACGAAGGCATTACGTCCGTGTGTATGCAAGGGTGCTGAAAAGTGTTTCTTCTGCTGATAAGTCGATGCAAGAACTTGGTTTCATCGCCCACTGCCGCCACTGTAGTTTCAGGACATGGATGTCCGGTCTTGCGCCGGTGATTTCTGAGCGATGCCAGATATGCGGGTCGCGGATTGTGGCGACCGGTCCCCTGTGGCTTGGACGGCTGCACGATCCCGCGTTCCTGGGATCGGTTCTTTCTGAGCTGATCGATCGGGAATCTGATAAACAATCGATCAAACTCGTGGAGATGTGCAGAGACGAGATCGATGCCCCGACATTCTATGATCAACACAAGATCTGCCGCGCACTTAAGATTCCGCCGATCCAGATCGGTGATGCAGTCGATAAACTTCAGGATTCAGGGTTTGCGGCATCGAGAACGCATTTTTCGGGAACATCGTTCAAGACTGACGCAGATATCCGTGCGATTACCGAGATACTCTCGAGGGGTCGGTGATCGGCGGGTTAATGTTTCGAGGGGGACTACATGAAGAGGCTTGCTAGGTATCGTTTTCGGGCGGTGCAGATGGGAACAACCCATAACTCGATTTGTCGGACGGCAAGGTTCATGCAAATCCTCTATTTCGGTAGATATTTCTCAATTATCCTATCGATCTCCTTCCTTCTTTTTGGATTAAGGGATACCTCCAATCCATAAGACGTCGGTTTCGAGAACACTAAACCGGATTTGATCAAATCGTTTGCAACGTTCTTTGTCTCGCCCCTCAGATGCTTTGGAATTCCGGCGGCAGTCAATCTATCAAAAAGCTTGTATGTGCGTCGCCCCACTTTCCACGCCTCTTCAGCTTCTTTAGCATCGTCGCTTTCAGTTTCAGTATATCTATATTGTTTTTTGTCATTTTATTCCTCTTGATTGGTGGAAAGGAGCACAAGCCTTTCCGTGTATAATAATTAATATATCATTATCATACTTAAATGTTTCGGTCAATCATCAAACACTTAACGTTAACGTTAATGATGTTTAAATCATTTTGAAGATTTATTGGTACTAATAATACTACAATACTACAATACTACAATACTACAATGCCACAATATTACAATACTACAATACTACAATACTAATAGTACTGACACCACTAACATCCGATCTCAGACATCGGCACCGCCTTGAGATGTGCCTCTCTGACCTTACCGAACCCCAACATCTGCGCGGTCCAGAAGTCCTAAATCCTCGCTGCTCGATCTACTCTAATCGCTGGTTCCGTTGTATGTTCATATTTTTAAACATTGATGGTAAGGTATATAAACAAATTCTCCTGTGTTATATTATGGAGAATGCCACACTGTTCATGGAGTTTTTCGGAACGAAAACCCCGGTATTGAAGGTACTGGATTTTCTGATAGATAACGAAGCATTTGATCACTCAAAGTCAGACATTGCGAGAGGCGCTGGCATCAGCAGAGCAACACTCTTCAATATATGGAGCGGCATAGAGGGAAATGGTGTCGTGGTAGCGACAAGGGAAGTTGGTAGAGCCAGGATGTATAAACTCAACAAGAAAAATCCGATTGTAAAGAAGTTTATGGAGTTGGATGATGTGATATCGGATCATTATGCACCACGGGCTGAAAACGAGATGCTGCTAACAGTGTAGGGCAGTAGTGTCTTCGACCTCGATTGCAACCGCTCCACACAATACCGAACAGTTGCGATCAGAGACTGCCTGCAGAGCGAAAAGCATCCAGATACGATCCCTCAACCGAGCGCCCGCACCTGATCGCATCGCGAAGTTCCATCATGTATTCGTCCAGCTCTGATAGATGTGCACACACCTCCCGCTCGGTTTCAGCGGTCTCGATGATACCGGTGATGCCGCCGTTCTTCATAACGATGCGCCGCTCTGTCATCAGCGCAAGTACGGGGTCGTGCGTCACCACAAGGACGATCTTCCCCCTGCCTGACAGCAATCGAAGCGCTTCTCTCTTCCGAATCCCGGCATTCTCGATCTCATCGATCAGCACCACAGGTGAATCGCTGATTATTGCGATGTCTGCGACCATCAGCGCCCTTGACTGCCCGCCACTCAGGATTGTCAGCTGGCTATCCTCTGATATGGGCTCGCCAGTCAGCGTATTCGCTGTTCTGATCGTCTGCTGCGGCGTATCCGAGTTCTTGCCCCTGCTCTTTGCGTGCATCCGCAGGAAGTCCAGAACAGTCATATCCGCAAGGAAACGCATATTCTGCGACAACTGCGCGATCCTTTTCTTTTTCGGATCCCTCCGCAGTATCTGATCCGGCTCTTCGCAATTGATCAGTATCTTTCTCCTCGAAGGAGTATCCCCGCAGGCGAGTTGTTCGATATCTGAGATGAGCGTGCTTTTTCCAGAACCTGTCGGTCCGACGATGCCAACGATCTCTCCTGCCTTTATCTGTATTTCACCGACGGATTCGGGGTTGCAATCCTTATCAACGCCGCACAAAATCGTGATATCGGAAATATCAGTAGAAATATGGGTCATAGCAATAGTACCTCCATAAGTTCATCCATTTTCTCATCAGTCGCCAGAAGATCAGCACTCAGGTGGTTGGGTGCATAATCCTCCTTCAGTCGTGATAATCCGCCTCCAGTGATATTGAGTAGAACCGTGTCATCAGTATCGATAGAACTGCTTCCAACTGCACGGCACAGCGCAGCAACAGCGATAGCAGCCGGACGCAGGATATCGATGCTTTCAGCGTCCTCGAACAATCGTTTCGCATCGCGCGCCTCACCGGTATCGATCGCGTAAACCTGCCCCGCGGTATCAGCAAGTGCGTCTGCGACACCGCCCTTGACCGCGTACGGGGGATTCCTGTTCGAGAGTATGTCTGTGTACGTCCCTCTGATCTGTGATTTGTCTGGCACGTCCTCAGGCGCAATCGTGCTTCGATTGTGCGACCATGCATTAAAGATCGGCGCAAACACGGAATCCTGCGCCAGATGTAGTTGTGGCATCCGGTCTCCAAATCTCCCGTCCTCTATCAACCGGAGCGACGCCTCCCATGCAGCGATGCCTCCGGTTCCAGACCCGATCGCCTGAAAATAATGATCCGGAAGCGTCTTCATGCACAGCACGGCATCGAGCATCACGATACCCATCCCGTCCCGTCTGGCAACGTTCTTCGCGCCGCCCTCACTCCGGAAACCATCCATCTGCCCGATCCGGTCCCCGAGCATGATCGCATCGTAATAGTCCCCATCGACAGCGATCACCCGGATCGAGTCTGGGATATCGTTTGTGATCCAGAGGCGGTACATATTCGACTCCGGTATCACGACTACGAGGGGGAGTCCCGCATCTGACGCGGTCTCTGCAAATGCGCGTCCGGTATTGCCCGCCGAAGCGATCACAAGCGTCCCGTTGCCGTGTTCAGCCGATCTCTGGAACGTCGGGGGCGATTCGAGTTCCTTGAAACTGCATGTCTTGATAAAAGCCCCTCGCTCAGGGAAATATCCGTTGAAGCTTATGTATAAATTGTGCAGCCCCAGTTCGCGTGCAAGCCCTTCGCTTCTGTAGGTGGCAGGCGCATCACCGACCTCCATGCTTCCCGAGACCGGGAGCCATTCCTGGAACTTCCAGAGTCCGGGAAGGTCTCGCATGACCAAACGCTTCTCCTGGTATTCTGTGCGGAGCAGCGCGTCATCGTGGCACCGGAGTGTGTAATGATCCGCAAGCGTCTGGTTACAATGCAGGCATCGCAGCTGGTATCTGCCCATGCTTCGGACTCGAGATGCGGGTATATAAAACTATCCGTTATCGGATGGATTTTGTCCGTTTTGTGAAAAAAGATCGATGGGATTGGCTGATATCGGATCAAAGATCGCGGATGACGCGGACCGATCAATTTGATTTATATCCGCCCTTTGATCGGTTCAGGTGCTGAAGAGGAACGTAATACTTGCTATACCGGTTTTCTTGGGAATCCTGGAAGTGCCCATCCGAATCCTTGACCATAACCGTAGCACGTTTGGTTATGCGGGATATGACTCCGCGATAGGTCTTCCCATCATGTTCAAACACCGCTTCATCCCCTACTCGCAGGTTGAATCTTTTATGGGCACGCTCTGCCTGGGTCACCAGCCGATGGGTAACATCGGTATGGCCAAAGATATTACGGCTCAAACGTCTGAAACGGGGCTTTGAACAACTCGTTTCACCAAACAGTACCCACTCCAGGAGATGGATGATCTCATGTTCCAGAACACGCATAGTCGCTTCCAGCCGATCATGGCAGACGATACCGTTTACCACCACCTCCCGCCTGACATCATGAAACGTCTGCGAGACGAGCGTCGTTGACAGAGCGATCGTATAGGTCCCGTCATGTCTCGTATACGCGATCCTCCCTGCTGCCCTGGTCATTCTCCGTGACAGGCGAAAAGAGATCTTCTCTTTATAATTGTTATGGAAAAATCTATTGAAGAAATACAGGTCATACAATCCGAATAGGCGGGCAAGGTCATCCGTTTCGATCGCCTTGAAATTTCCGCAATCAAAGTTTTCGGACTCTGCAAGGATCTGGCGGTATATCTTCTTGCTCTTTTTCTTAATCTCTCTGGAGGTATATTTAAGATCGGCTAAATGTTTTTCATCGTGTTTCATTCCCGCCTCCGAAAGCCCTTTCAATCTTTCATAAAACCATCTCTTAAGCACTACGATCCTCGTACCGTGCCATGAACCGCAATATTCATAAACTTGACTCATTATAGATGAAACGGATGGCGATTCACCCAATCGAATACCGGTACGGGACAGATGAGATGAAGGCGGTGTGGAGCGAGGAGACACGTCTCGAAAAGCTACTATCCGTGGAGAGCGCGCTTGCAAGGGCAGAAGCGGATACGGGACTATTCCCGGCAGAGGACGCAGGCGTTATCGCAGAAAAAGTAGGTGCGGTAACGCTTGCCCGGGTAAATGAGATCGAGGACGAGATCCAGCACGATGTGATGGCTCTGGTGCTTGCCATCGCTGAGCAGTGCGGCGATTCCGGCAAATGGGTGCATTTCGGTGCGACGTCAAACGATATCCTCGACACCGCAACAGCGCTCCAGATCCGTGATGCGATATCGATCCTCCGGGAGAAACTGAATCGCTTGCTCGATGTTCTCGTCAGGCAGGCTGATGCGCACAAGCAGACGGTCTGCGCCGGGCGCACGCACGGGCAGATTGGGGTTCCAACGACGTATGGGATGCGATTTGCGTTGTGGGCGTGTGAGATCGACCGGCACATCGACCGGCTGGATCAACTGAGTCCGAGGCTCGTTGTCGGTAAGATCGGCGGCGCTGTCGGGACGCAAGCATCGTTTGGGGAGAACGGGGTCGTGATCCAGCAGAAGACGATGGAATACCTCGGCATCGGGTCTGTCGAGATCGCAAACCAGATCGTCCAGCGCGACCGCCACGCCGAGTTCGTGATGTGGATGGCAAACACCGCAACGACGCTTGACAAGATCTGTACGGCGGTGAGAAACCTGCAGCGAAGCGAGATCGCGGAGATATCGGAAGGATTCGGGAAGAAGCAGGTCGGATCCTCGACGATGCCGCACAAGCGAAACCCGATCAAATCAGAGCAGGTGTGCGGACTTGCACGGATCGTCCGGGCGATGGTTGAGCCGGAACTTCTGAACAACACGCTCTGGGATGAGCGGGACCTCACAAACTCATCCTCCGAACGGATCATCTTTCCGGAAGCATCTGTGCTCACGGATCATCTGATCAACCTGACGACGAGGATTATAACTAATCTCAGATTCTATCCGGAGAATATTAAGCGAAACCTCGATCTGCTAAAGGGACTGAACATGGCAGAATCCGTGATGATCCTGCTTGCAGAGCACATAGGCAGGCAGGAAGCGCACAGCATCGTCAGGGAGTGCTCGATTGCGGCTCATGAGGGTGGAAGGCATCTTCTGGACGTGCTGCTTGAGCGGGATGCCGTTACCGCTCATCTTGACGCGGACGAGATTGCGGCGGCGATGGATCCGTACCAGTACATCGGGACCGCGGTCGAGCAGGTGGAAGCGGTGGTCACGAGGTTGCGGACGCGCTCCCGATCACCGACAAAGAAGTTCTGAAGGATCATCACGGCAAGCCATCGAGCAAAATCGAAGGAAAGATCAAGGAGTTCGAGATCACGATACGGATCAGGAGATCGATACGCGGGTGTATGCGCTGTGCGGGCTGGATGCAGAGGTGATATGGGTGGTGGGGGATGAAAACAGTATTTTTAGGTCTTTTTGGTTTTAGAATCCACAACCTGCCAAGTCCCAACCACTCCACCCCTAAATGAAGAGCCTGTCTCACAATCCAAAATCTCGGAAAAAGAAGACCGAGCAGAGATTTATATCTGAAAATAATCCAGATTTCGCAAAATATCCAATTATGGGCCAACCTCTGAATTCGGGACATCCGCGGAGGTAGGTCGCGTGTTTGACGAACGACGACGGAGGTGGGTGGTTGAGAGTATGTGAGCTACTAACTATGACTAAACCTCTTCAAAATATTTTTTAATTCTTCTTACATCTTGATTCGACTTATTACTTTTATGATATATCTCAATAAATATTATCTTTTCGCTATCTTGCATATGTGCATAAATTATACGAAATCCACTTCTACAACCTTTGCCTCTAAAATCCCTAGATCTAAAATTTTTCACCTTATAAATTGATGTTTTAACATTTGCTCCAAGGTCAGATATTTCAAAAGTCCCCGACGTATGATTGGGCAATGTTTTAGTTAATACTTTTTGAAAGTTCTCAAAATCATCATTTAGCGATCTATATTTTTTAGATAATTTTTTCAATTCTTTACGAAACTCTGGAGCAGCCTCAAATTTAACATCCACCATCTATATCATCATATGTCCTTACTGATAGTTCCGAATCTCTGTAAAACACTAATTCGTAATCAAGTTCCTCGAAATCTTCCGCTGTAATATAAGGGATGTCTTTATGCGAATGCTCACTTATTTGCGTAGCATTAAAACGGGAGTACTTATCTATGTTTTCATCAATAAAATTCAATTCCTCTTTGGCAATCTTTAATACATTTGGTTCAACGGTCGAAAGATATTTTATCTTTTTATATGCACCTTCAAACCATGTTTTTTCTTCTATTAACCCTTCTTCAACGAGTTCTTTTACAACAGCATCAAAATCACGCGGTGCGGGACCAAACGGATATTTCAAGTAAGTTTCCCCTGTTAATTTTTCCTCGAACATCTCATAATAATTGAAATCAGTGAAATACAGAATTTTATATAGTACCGTTTTGCCTACGTTGTCAATGCTACTTGTTTTATGAATTACATAATGAAGAACTCGTTTGAATTTTTCTATGTCGAGCGATTCGGATGAGCCGCTATAAGGTGCGTTAGATGCCATAATATCCTCAAACTTTTAAAGTTGTAATCTCCTAACAATAGTCTCAATGTTGTCATAGCACTTAAAATAAACTGGTGCTGCCCCAGACCCCTACGATCGCGCGATCCACCCGACCCCCAACACACGTTCTACCCGTCTCTCGAAGTCACCAAACCCCTCACTTAAGTACAGAGTCTGCATACAGTGCTTTCGCATTGCCTTTGGCGATGTTTGCGTATTCGGCTATCCTCCATGAACAGTACCATAGAACTCAGCATACATAAAAGAGCTCCAAGGACGGGGTTGCCAAAACCAGATGGCAGGACAGCTCCCAATCCACACCACCTAACTTTTATCGCCTACGACATCGAATAACCATCACACAGCCTATAACTCAAAAATCAATCGAAACAAAACGTGAGGACCAATCATGAGAAAAATAATCGTCACAGAATAGAGGTCCTAAAAATGCACCCTATACAAAAACAATACGTAACCAACGAATCCGGCACTAAAATCGCAGTGCAACTCGATATCAGATCGTTCCAGCAGTTGGAAGGGTGTATCGAGTTGCTGGAGGATCGGATAGATCTGGAATTGGCCATGAAAGGATCTCCAGATCTCACGAATTGGGACGACTTCGTGAAAGAACTCCGTGAAGATGGAAAACTCTGATGTACACTCTGTCCCATCAACGATCGTGATCAAGTGGTCTACATCTTCAGGGTGAAATCGAGAGGGGCGGTTTACAGATGATGCATCGCACCGATGTTTTAACATATTTGACCGCCCAATAACCATCATGAAATACGTAATCGTCACCGGCGGGGTCATGAGCGGTCTTGGCAAGGGCATCACCTCTTCATCCATCGGAAGAATCCTGAAGGGCAAGGGGTACGAGGTGACAGCGATCAAGATCGATCCGTATATCAATATCGATGCCGGAACCATGAGCCCGTTCCAGCACGGCGAGGTCTTTGTGTTGAAGGATGGCGGCGAGGTCGATCTCGATCTCGGCAACTACGAGCGGTTCCTCGATACCGAACTCTCAAGCGACCACAACATCACCACAGGGAAGATATACAAGGCAGTGATTGAAAAGGAGCGGCGTGGCGATTATTTGGGAAAAACGGTGCAGATCATCCCGCATATTACAAACGAGATCAAGGAACAGATTCGGACGGTGGCAGGGGCAAGCGGTGCAGATGTCTGCTTGATCGAGATCGGCGGCACGGTTGGCGACATCGAGTCCATGCCGTTTCTCGAAGCGGCGAGGCAGATGCAGCGGGAAGAGGCGCCGCAGGATCTCGCGCTCGTGCACGTGACGCTCGTTCCAAGCGATGCGCAGGGCGAGCAGAAGACCAAGCCGACCCAGCATTCGGTGAAGGAACTAAGGGAACTCGGGCTTTATCCGAACATCATTGTTGCCCGGTGTTCGTCCATGCTGCAAAGGGAGGCAAAGGAAAAAATCGCGCTCTTCTGCGATGTTCCGACAAATGCAGTCATCAGCGCTCCTGACGCTGAGGATATCTACCATGTTCCGCTGATATTCGAGGAAGAGGGGTTACCAGATTATCTCAGGGAAAGATTCGAACTTAAAAAGAGTGGTAACCACGCAGGATGGCAGGAACTCGTTGAACGAATGAATGAGATCAATGAGAGTGGGGAAAAAGTATCCGTAGCCGTTGTCGGTAAATATATCAATCTCAGGGATGCTTACACGAGCATCCGGGAATCGCTCAAGCACGCGGGGATTGAATGCGGCTGCAAGGTCGATATCGGGTGGATTGATTCAGAGAGCCTCCATGACGCCGTAGCGGTTCGGGCAACTCTCGGAAGGTTCGACGGAATCCTTGTTCCGGGCGGATTTGGCGAGCGCGGGGTCGATGGGAAGGTCCGGGCGATCGAATACGCCAGAAGGAACGATGTGCCGTTTCTCGGACTCTGCCTCGGTATGCAGCTTGCAGTAATCGAGTTTGCAAGGGATGTGCTCGGTTTTGAGGATGCGGACAGTTCGGAGTTTTGCGATACCGCGCATCCGGTGATCGATCTCCTGCCAGAGCAGCACGACGTCACAGACATGGGCGGAAGTATGCGTCTCGGGAACTATGAGGCAGTGCTTGCCGAGGGATCGCTTGCTCACCGGCTGTACGGCAGCTTGAGCATCATCGAGCGACACAGGCACCGGTATGAGGTGAACCCGGAGTACATCAGCGAGTTTGAGTCACATGGCATGGTTTTTTCCGGAAAGAACAAGAACCGGATGGAAATTGTGGAGATTCCATCACACAGGTTCTTTATCGGGTGCCAATTCCATCCTGAGTTTAAATCGAGACCTGAAAAGCCAGCACCGCTATTCAAGGGGTTTGTCGAGGCTGTGGCGGCACGCGGTCGGGCACACTCATAAATCGTAAACCGGCTCCTGATGCATTCATAATGTAGTCATGCTCAACCCTCCATTTCACGGGATGGTGATCGCACGAGCTCACCCTACCCCAAAGTAATACATCATCACGGGCAGCAGCAGCACGCCCATCGCATGACTCTTCTTGACGCCCATATAGTACGGAAGCATCCCGATCGGCACCGCTGCAAGGAAGATAGCGATTCCGAAGACGCCATTAAATAAAATCACCATCACTACAAGCCCGATAAGGATTGCCATGCATATTTTCTGGTAATCGAAGCGTGCGAGCACGGAGGGGACATGATCCCCGATGAATATCGTGGCAGCATAAGCCGCAATCGAAACGAGCACGATAACAGTCAGGAAAAGCAGAACCAGATGGAAATCCAGCGTTTCGCCAACCAGATCCCGTACTGCAACCATCGCGCCGCTTCTCGGATAACCGATGATAAATAGCGCGATCAATCCGAAAACGGCGTTTGAGGTGTTTGTACCGGAAACCGAGACGATGAACTCCATAGCCCTTGTCTGGTGGTGTTCAAGATCTCCCCTGATCGCTAACCGTGCGAGCACCGTTGCAACACCTGAAGAGACCCCAGGAAGCCACGCAACGATCGCTCCTGCGATGCTCCCGACCGCGATGCCGCGCAGCACCCACCGCGACTTGAGATTCAGTGGATGCTGGCGCTGCTCAGGCAGGACTGATTTCGAAAGCACGCTGATCAGGAGCACGGACGCGCCGAAGAGACCGGTCAGCAGCGAAAGAAGGATCGAGGGTGAACCGAACTGGAAATACGGGTGCATCAGATCTTCGTTCCAAAATGCGATCGCTCCGAGAATGCCGGAGAGCAGGAGAACCACAACCGCGTAGAATTTGTACTTCAGATGCACGAGAGACCCCTGCCCCTCGACGTATCTGCCAGATTCGGTGAGAATCATGAGCAGAACGATCATCAGCAGGATCCAGCCCATATTCTCGCGCATGAAGTCGTAATAATGCCCGAAGAAGAGAACGAGCGGAGCTGCGATCAGCAACGACATGACGATCGATCCTGCGCTGCCGAGGGCTGACAACCTGATCGCCACCATCCCCATCCCGTCAAGCAGCATGGCGTGACCCGGCAGCACCGCAAGCGCGGTATCCGCGTCAGGCGCTCCAAGATACACCGAGGGGATGATGTTTAGGAAGGTGTGCGTGATCGAGTTCGCAAGGATCATCGCCGCTATGTGGATATTTGAGAATCCGAGGTCTGCGATGGCAGGAGAGAGCGCAAGCAGGATCAGCGCAAAGTTGTTCGTGTGTATGCCCGGGATGAGCCCTGAGATCAAGCCGAGCGCAAAGCCGATCAGTACCGAGAGTATCAGCAGGTCAAGCATCGGGTAGTGATGGGTGGCGGATGTTCATCAACCTTGTTTGTGGATGTATGGATGTGTGGCCAGGAGGATATGCGGAGGGGGTAATAGGTCGATGACCCCTTGCCTCTACACTGGTGCTTGCGCTGGAGTGCCTGCCGCAAGCGCCCCCCGGCTGAGATACAGGCGCGTCCACCAAACCGTGATAAGCGGCATGAGAATGCAGATATTGATCAATGTGACAACGAACTGCCAGATCACGGTCGTAACCGGATGCATAAAAAATATCTGCCCGACTGTAAAGATAAGCATAGATATCGCAATCACCACGAGCCACATCAGAAAAACATCAAGTTTATGACCCGAAAAGAACTTCCAGCCCCTCTCGATGCCTTCGATCGGACCTTTGTTATCGATGACGAGTGCGTATGTGACCGGCGCAAACCCGATCGAGAGGGCGATCGCGTATCCTATCCATAAAATAATTCCGATGGCAAAGGCAGCCACAGCCACTCCGCCACTACCTGACGCATCGAGCAGCAGGATGCCTGGCACCAGGAATACGATTCCGGCAAGAAATATGAGCATTATCAGGATATTGGCAAGAAATAGGCTGACTGTGCTCCGCCTCCCGTACCAGAAGAGATCATTCATCCGTGTGGTGCCTGTCATGGCTGCGTTCTTTGCCATGCCGACCGCTCCAACCTCAAAGAACGTGCGGATCAGCGCGCTCCCAATCATCAGGATGATAAGTGCGACAATGAAGACTCCGGTGAACGGTACTGCCAACTGATAGACCTCAACCATCGTTTCGGCAGCCTCGATCGAGGGCTCGCCCGGGGTCTGTGACACCTGCATGATCTCGGATATCCCGGATCCGATCGCCATGAACAGGTCGGTGCCGATGACTGCCACGAGTCCTGCAAGCACGATCATGAAAAATAAAAACCTGACAAAGGTATCAAGGACAAACGGAGCACATAGGATCGGGTTTTGCTTCCAGGTGTATGCGCCGTTTCTCAGTACCTCGCCTATCCGTTCCATTCCACAACCTCGATCACGCGCAGGGGCACGCGCTTTAGTGCACGCCCGATCATCGATTTGGCGATCCGTGCCGCATGTTCCTCGCTTTCCGCATCAAAGACCTTCATCGAGAGTATCAGCCCAACAAGTGCGGTACCTGCGACCAGCACCGCTGCTTCCGCCTCTTCGCCACAGTTCGGGCACACGATCGATCCGACCTCGATGTCCACGAAGCTGAGTTTCGGGTGAAATCGTTTGCCGGTCTCCGAGATCGCAACACCGATAGCATCGTCTACGGTCTTTACGTCCCGCACTGTCCATGCCGCTTCCATCGTCACGCTGTAATTCATTGTTTCATCTCACAGAAGACGCCCAGCCGAATGCCTGCATCGATAAATGCATG